>CAZSTU010000240.1:0-4623 GCA_964609745.1 uncultured Halanaerobiaceae bacterium | reverse complement strand
ATATATTTTTTATTAAGTGAAGGTGAAAACATATTTTAAACTAATTATATAGTAAAGCAAAGGGAGCTGTATATTTATATGGGAAGATTTAACCAAGAAAATTATAAAGAAAATAAAGAAGAAAAAGAGAATGAACAATTTGAAACTTGGAATGGTATAAGATTTTATTATATTGCTGGATATACCTCAGGTGGTTTCCCTTATGGAATAACATGGGAAGAGTATAAAAAGGATGTTAAAAAAGATAGTGGAGATAAAAAAGAAGAAAATTATAAAGATACTGGAACATTTTTGGATGGAGATATTCCTTTTTAATAGTATCCGTCCAACATCACATAACATAGGATTTCCGTTACGCCAAAGACCGGCTACCCTACGGGACATTATCTTTGTCATGTCTTTTGCAACAAAAGGGTAAGGGCTTATGAAAGCAAAAGACCTGCCAACCCTAACGGGACGATAACGTCGGAAATCCTAGGAACGTTATCTGAAATAACCGCTAATGTTAATTATACTAAATAATATAAAGGAGTAGATTGTAATGGAAATATTATTTTTTATTGTTATTGGAATTTTGTTTGTTTTAGGTACTCTTAGTATTATATCAGGTTTCTTTACATCAGTGAGAATAAAAGAAAAAGTCATGGGGCCATTTAAATTGGTGTTTAAAGAACATGTAGGGTCTTATAAGGAAACAGGGAAGATCCAAGATGAAATTTATAATAAGTTGTTAAATGAAGAAAATATTGAAACTTATAGGGGCTTTGGAATTTATTATGATGATCCTCAGGATACTCCTCAGAATGAATTAAGAAGTAAAAGTGGTTGCATTCTTGAAGAAAAGGATTATGATAAAATTCATAAATTAGATGATAGTTATAATTTAATGGAATTAGAAAAACAGAAATTTATATATACTGAGTTTCCTTTTAAATCAAAAATATCAATTATTATGGGTACTTTTAAAGTTTATCCTAAAATTGAGAAATATGTTGAAGAGAAAAGTTATAAAAAAAGAGAAGTAATGGAAATATATGATGTACCAAATAAAAAAATATTTATTTAATGCCAATTGCAGAATAAAAATACTATAAGAGAGAATAGAAGGGATTATCTTGAAAGCTAAAGAGATTGAAACTAAAAGTGCTTTGCATAAATTAAAAAGACATGGTTTGCCTTATAAATATGACTTAAATATTTATCGAGGATGTTCACATGGATGTAAATATTGTTATGCAGCAAGTAGTCATAAATATTTAGGAAATAAGGATTTTGAGAGCGAAATTTATGTTAAATCCAATATTGTTGAAGTATTAGAAAGAGAGTTGGATTCTGCTAATTGGAAAGGTGATATCATAAATATTGGTGGAGTATGTGATAGTTATCAAATGTTAGAAGAGGATTATCAATTAATGCGAGATGTATTGAATCTCATGATAAGATATAAAAATCCTGTGATTATTAGTACTAAATCTAATTTAATTTTACGTGATTTAGATTTGATAGATGAATTGGCAAGTCATGTATATGTTAATATAGCTATATGTATCACTTCATGTGATGATAATATTACAAAAAATGTTGAACCTGGAGCTAGTTCTCCGTTGGATAGATTTAAAGTTTTATGTGATATTTCAAAGACAAAAGCTTACACAGGTTTTCATCTGATGCCTATTCTACCTTTTTTATCTGATAGTGAAAACACTTTAGAAATTTTAGTGAAATGGGCTGGACAAGCAAAAGCAGATTATATGTTAACTGGAATGTTATATTTAACTGGTGGAATAAAAAAAAGATATTTATCTTTTATTAAAAACGTTTATCCAGATTATTATGAACAATATTGTAAACTGTACCCTAAAGGTGGAGCAAATAAAAAATACAAGAATAAAATTCATGGTTTCCTAGCAAAAATGAGAGATAAATATAATGTAAATAATAATTATTCTAAATTTCTTCCCAAAAATTAAAAAGTACATCTCCCGCGGTTACTTCAGATAACATGGGATTTAAGTTTCCGCTACGCTTCACCCAAATTCATTCGGCAAGGCAGTCGCCCTAAGCCTCATGGACTTCTTAAATCCCAGGGACGTTAACTGAAATCGGATACTAGTGGGATTAAGCAAATTTGAGAGGAGGAAATCATGAAAAATAAATTCGTGAAGTTTCTAAATGATGTTTCTCAACAGGACATACATAAAGTTGGAGGAAAAGCAGCAAATTTAGGAGAGATGATTAAGACTGGGCTTCCTGTACCAGAAGGTTTTGTATTAGTTGTTGACTCATATAAAAAATTTATTACGGTTAACAAAATTGACATTAAAATAAATCAGATATTGAAAGAATTAGATAATAATGATTTTGAAAGTATTAAGAAAATATCAAATAAAATCAAAAAATTATTTGAGTTAAATGAATTACCTGAAGACTTAATTGATGAAATTGATAGTTCATATGAACATATCGGGAGCCCTGAAGTAGTAGTCCGTTCTTCAGCAACAATGGAAGATTCCCCGGAAACATCTTTTGCCGGACAATATGATAGTTTCTTAAATGTGAAAGAAAAAAAGCAGTTACATAAGTATATTAAATTATGTTGGGCTTCTTTATGGAATGCCCGGGCACTATCATATCGATTAAAACAAAATATTGGAGATGATCAACTGGAACACGCTGTAGTGGTCCAAAAACTCATTAAGGCTCAAAAGTCCGGGATATTGTTTACTGCTAACCCGGTAAACAATAGAAGAGATCAAATGCTAATTAATTCTTCCTGGGGGCTGGGTGAAGCCATAGTAAGTGGGAATGTAACACCAGATCATTGGATAGTTGATAGGGAAAATCATAAAATAGTTGAAGAGGAAATATCAATTAAGGAAAAAATGACTGTGTTAAATAATAACGGAACTGAGTTAGTTGATTTAAATGGAGATAAACAAGAACAGCCTTCTCTTGATCAAAGTGAGGTACTTGAACTTATAAAGTTAGGTCAAAAAACTGAGGATTATTTTGAACAGCCACAGGATATTGAATGGGCATATTTTGATAATGAAATTTATCTGGTACAGTCCAGGCCAATTACTACCCTTTTTCCTGAGTTAAAACCCGAGGATAGTGATAATAAATTAAAAATTTACACTAACTTTTTGTTGATTGATAAAGTAATGCCTGAGCCTCTTACTCCAATTGGTGAGGATATTTGGAATGAATTCTTAAAAAAGGTCTTGCCCACCAAATGGATAAAAAGTGCTGCTGGAAGATTATTTGTCGATACAACTGAGCTATCAAGACTGGAGAGATGGTGGGATAAACTGAGAAACAACCCTAGTGCGATGGATCCTTTAACAATAGAAACAACGTTACAAGTATTGGAAAAAAACAAAGCAGAACTTAAACAACAAAGAAAACTATTAATAAAAAGAATTCCAACTATATTTGGTATGTTAAATTTACCTCTATTGAAATTTATGATAACTTCTATGCCCAAAGCTATCTATGGTATGTTGAAGTCTCCCGAAAAAGTAGTCAATAAGGCTTATAAATTTGGAGAAAACCAGATTGAATCTTTAAAAGAGAAAGTTAAAAAACTAAATACATTGGAAGAAAAATTAGAATTTATTGAAGAAAAAGCACCTGCAGTTTATTTTTATATGCCCTTAAAAGTGCTTTATTATATGGTTAGTTCAATTACTTATCTGGATAAAGCAAGAAAGATTGTCAGTAAGTATCTGGATGATATAAGTGAATTGAGTAAAGTTGAGAAGTCACTTCCACATAATATTACTACAGAAATGGGTATGGATTTTTTAAGAACTGCCCGGAAGCTTGACCAGTCTAGCGAAGATCCGGTGCCTGATCATCCTGAGATCAAGAGGCTTTTGAATAAATACGGACACAGAGGATACCTGGAAGTTGATCCCGGGGTTTCACGATGGAAAGAGGAACCTGAGTATGTAATTAACTTAATTAAATCTTATATAAGTAATAAGAGTTATAATAAAAGGATTGAAAAGTTTCATCATGATAAGAAAGAGGCAGAAAAAACAATTCAGGATATAACTAAGCGGTTAAAAGAAAAAGGAGCACATAGAGATGCCAGGAAGGTTGAGAAGCTTTTAAAAAGGTATCGAAAATTGTTTGGGCTAAGAGAACTTCCGAAATACATAATGATTAAAGGGGTCACCATTTTCAGAGAATTATTATTAGACATAGGGGAAGAATTGGTGGCAAAAGGTCGATTAGACAGAAGGCAGGACATATCTTTTGTTAGTTTTCAGGATATTATATCAGGAGAAAAACTTCAACAACTGGTCTTACAAAATCGAGAAATGTATAAGAAGGAATTAAAAAGAGGTTCTGTTCCCAGGGTGATGATCAGTACAGGAGAAACTATTTATTCACCAGGTGAACGTAAAAAAGATAATATTTTTGAGGGAATTCCTGTATCACCAGGAATACATGAAGGACATGTTAAAGTTCTTGAATCTCCGGAAGAGGGTAATAAATTAAATAAAGGTGATATATTGATTACAAAAGCTACTAATCCGGCCTGGACTCCACTGTTTTTAGAAATAGGTGGATTAATTACTGAAATGGGTGGCCCCATATCTCATGGTTCAATTG
>CAZSTU010000239.1:0-4659 GCA_964609745.1 uncultured Halanaerobiaceae bacterium | reverse complement strand
AATAAATTTTCCTTTTTGTAAAGATAAAAAAAACATTCGTCAACTTTATATTCAAACTGATAATTTTCAAACTCTTTGTCCAGATTAATATTTATTTTTTCAATTAATTGCTTTTTCTTTTCTCCATTTTGCTCATTAATATTTCCTCTATCAAAAAAATTTTTCGAAACTTTATATTTTTTATTTCCAATTTTTATAATAACATTATCCTCAGTCTGTCCGACAGAAATTAACTCATTTTCCTGTTTAGCAGAAGGATATATCAGTGTAAAAAACTGTCCCTGACTGGCCGTCTGTTCGATCTTGATTAAAGTACTTTTTTGTTCAAATTCCCGGGGATAACCTTCAATCTCCTCCAATAACAGATTATCATAATTTAAGGGAATTATTCCAATATTAATTCCTTCAATATTTGCAGAAAAGCCACTATCTGTAATATCAACATCCCCCCGCAAAAAAGCGCGCCAGGTATATTTATGTTCTTTCTCAAAATTAATTTCATCCTTTATTAATAAAAATTTATCTTCCACCATAACTGCACTACGGACAACATTTTTACAATCCGAATAATCCTGATAGAATAATGAAACATCCCCGGAAACTATCTTTTTATCACTATTCTCTATATTAATATTACCACTTCCGGCCACACCCTGTTGGGGATAATAAAATTCTTCATCATCAATTATAATACAATTATGCCCGGCCAGAGTGCCATAGCCATAATTATAGGCCAGTAAATCCTTATTCTTATATTCAGTAGCCGGTGAATTGAAACGCTGACATGCTTCGGTTGGAGTACCATCCATAAACAGGGGAACACCTTTATATTCAAGAACCATTGAGTTAGGATTAGCCTGCTGGCGAACCGGATTTCCTCCAGCACATTTATCCCACATTTGAAAATAATATATCTCATTATTTTCCCCGGTTAAACCTCCCCCCACCTGAGGCTGACACCAGGACTCAAATACTAATTTTTTTTCTTCATATTCTGCAGGCCACCACAAAAGACTCAAAACCTGGTCATCAAAGCCCCACATTACTTTTTGAGATTGCCAGCATTCAAATGTAGAAACAAAATTAACATCTTCGGGAATATATTTTTGAGCATAAAAAACTCCAGCACATTTTTGCTTAACCTCCCCATAACCATAATGGTCCCAGGGTAAAGTATAGCCTGAAGGAGTCATACAGTAAAAATTCATTTTCAGAATATCTTTTATTCTGGTACCATGGGGCGCAAATTTATCTTCCAGATAATCATTGTCTGTAATATATTCCAGCACATTGGACAATAAAGCAAAAGCCGGAGCAGCTACCTCATTCATATAAGTACTTCCCTCACCACTATAACCACTCCGGGGGAAATGACCAATTAAGGATGGTAACCTATCCAGAGCATATTTAAATATATATACTGCTACAGGATGGTTGCCAATTTTATATCCCAACAAATAACCCATAACTAAAGACGAAATTACTAAAGAAGCAGTCTGATTATCTCCCAGAGTTTCCGGTTTTAACTTTAAGGCCTGATAAATATCTCTATATAAATCTTTTAAGATGAGCTATCATCTTTTTTTCTACACTTTCATCTTCTATTGGATTATTTTGTTCAGGGTCAGTCTCCAGATCAAATAATTGATTCTTTTTCTTATCTTGATAATTAATTAGTTTATACCTATTATCAGCTACCAATTTCCAGTTTCTTTTCCGGTTTTTAAGCTCTGATATCTGATATTTCCTGTGCTCTTTTCTGGCACCACTTAAAACCGGTCTTAATGATGTAGAATCTTTTGCTTCCGGCATTTCTAACCCACAATAATCTAAAATAGTAGCAGTCAAATCCTGTAATTCTACTAAAGAATCTGTATATAAATTTTCAGTTATATCTTTAATTTCCGGACCACTTATCACCAGAGGAACCCGGACCGAACCTTTTTGAGGACTACTTTTGCCCCATTTGTTAAAATCTCCCAGCATTTCTCCATGGTCAGCAGAATAAATAATTATAGTATTATCAAGTTCTCCTCTTTCTTCTAATTTATCCAGATAAAGACCAATATTTCTATCTATATTTTCCAGCATGGCCGCATAATTCTGTCTTACTTTCTTAATCTCTTCCACTTTATCTTCCTCCGACCATTCTACAGGTACTGGAAAATCTATATCCTGCCATCGCTCTCTCATTTCCTGAGTAATATCCCAGGGGTCATGGGGACCGGTAAAATTCACCTGCAAAAACCAGGGGTTATTTACCGGAAAATCATCAATCATTTCTAAACCATTTTTACTTAACCAGTTATCACAGTAAGCTTCTTCAGGTAATTCTGTCGGCTTATAAACCAGTCTCTCACGTCTATCCTCCATATCATTAATATGGATTTCTGCCAGACCTTTTTCTTTTAAATATTGAATATAGGGATCATCAGGATGCTCTTCATCATAATACGAATTAAAAGCATCACATTTACCGGCATTATCAATGGCATCAGTACAACCTAACTGTTTTAACTTCTCATGCCATTTTTCATCCCAGACAGGTTCAGGTTTATTCAAATCAAATTTTCCAACTCCCCCTACCCGATAACCATTTTCTTTTAAAACAGAATAAAAAGTTTTTTGTTCCAGAGGGTAATTTGTTCCATTTCCGGGTACCTGACATTTATCATATCTTAATCCAGAAGCAAGACAGGCTCTGGCCGGAGCACAAAGTGGAGAGGAAGTTACTGTCCGGGTAAATGTAACACCATTTTTCATTAATCTCTTCAGATTGGGCATTTCCAGGGGAAGTTTATCCCTTCCCATTTCAGAAAATACTCTTTCGGGATAAGGCAACCAGTCTCCGCGATGCTGATCAGGAAAAAAGAATAAAATATTAGGTTTCTTCATTTTATCAATACTCTCTTTATTGTTCACAGACATTTTCTACCCTCACTCCTTTAATTAATCTCACTATATTTTTAGCCAAAATATCAAGGGGATCTATAATTGTAACCGGTGAATCAATACTATCAGCTATCATTGATAATTCTGTACACCCGGTAACAACTGAACAAATTTCTTTACTATATAATTTCGAGATAATTTCCGATAATTCCTCTTTATAAGATATAGATAATTGCTTACCTTTTTTAATACTATAAATTATCTCCATGATTATTTTTTGTTCATTTTCATCAGGATATATTAATTCTATATCAGAATTTGCAAAGTATTTATTATATAATCCCGTTTGTATCGTACCCGTGGTTGCCAATAGACCAATCTTTTGTTTCTCACTATGATCTCTAAGCCAGTCTACTGTTTCTTTAATCATATTAATTATAGGTAGGGATATACTCTTCTGTATATCATCAACAAAATAATGAGCTGTATTACAGGGAATAGTAATTAAATCTGCACCTGCATTTTCTAAATTTTGGGCAGTTTTAATAAGTAAAGGAAGGGGGTTTTCTCCATTTTTTAAAATAGCAGCTGTTCTATCTGGTATAGCAGGGTTACTATCAATTATAACATGTATATGTTCTTGATCCTCTGTTACAGAAGTATACCTGATGATTAAGGAATAAAAATGAGAAGTTGCCAGTGGACCCATTCCACCTAAAATACCAATTACTTTTTCTTTTCTATTATTCATGATTATTCCCTTTCCTGAGAACTCTAACCTATTATCTACTTTAAAAAGGGTTTCTTTTCCAGTCTGGTCACTTTTTCATAAATCTTTTTACCTTACCCTGAATTTTCCCGGAAATCAAAAATATGACCAGCCGCGCTCTTCATATATTAAATCAAGTACAGTAAATTACTTTTGTTAAATTTTAAAATAAAATAGTTCCCTCCCTCGCTATTGAAGGAGGGAACTATTTTACAGGGGTAGATCTAAAACACTTTTAGCTTAATTAAAACGGTTATCAATTTTTTCCTGTACTTCAGGAGTTATTGCTTCTATTTGAGCGGAAGCACTTATTTCACCATCTAAAATTTCACCAATTTGATCAACATGATCCTCTAAGATCTGTCTTGAGTACGATAAAAAGGCTTTATCATTTAAGTCACGGAATATTTCTACAGATTCCATGTCCCGGATATTATTATCTGTAGCCCATTCATCCCAGAATTGATTGGCTTTAGCTTCAGTATCTGTATATGGTTCAGCCTCTTCATACAGGGCAAGAACAACTTCCAGTTTTTCTGCAGGGTTTTCCACAGTTAAGGGAACTACCATAACATTAGTTCTGGGGGCCACAGCAGTATATTCATCTGCATTAGGCCCTTTGGGTAAGGGAACAACACCAAAATCATCTTCCATATCACCGAGACCATGTCCAAAAGAGTTAGCAATTCTCATAGCTGCTTTTCCACTTAAAAACAAATCCAGAGATTCATGAAAATCACCGGAACCAATTACATTATCTTCCAGTAATAAATCTTTATAAAAATCTAATGTTTCAAGAAAAGCAGAACTATTACCATTAAATACCATTCTGCCATCTTCTTCTACCATGGTCGGGGCATTATTAGCATAAAACCAGGGGAATGTATGATCAAAGAAAGGACCCACAAAACCCCACTGATCAATATCCCCATCATTATTCAGATCTTGAGTTGCCTGAGCAGCAATATCTCTAAAAGCATCCCAGGTCCATTCTCCAT
>CAZSTU010000238.1:489-4730 GCA_964609745.1 uncultured Halanaerobiaceae bacterium | reverse complement strand
ATCGGCTGTTGAGTTTAAATTTGCTTTTTAAACTAATGGGAGTAGTGGTAGGTGTTTTTTCCGGGTTTTATTCTGTCTATAGATTAATAAAGCAGGTTACAGGAGATAATAATGATGATGAAAACAGCTGATCCCATTCAGGTTCAAAAAGAGGTTGTAATAAAAACTTTGTTTGTGGCGGCTTTTCCCTGTTTTTTTGCCATTATTAGAGGAAATTTTGCTGTTGTAAAAGGGCTTATATTTGGTCTCAGTATCAGTCTTTTGCTTTTTCGTTTAAAAGCTATTAATATTGATAAAGCGCTTAATATGTCTCCAGGGAAAGCGGAGAGTTTTATCCGCAATCGCTATTTTTTAAATTATATTATATACTTTCTGGTTTTAATGGTGGCGCAGAAACAGGATGGTATCAGTTTTCTGGCTGCTGCCGTGGGACTTATACTACTTAAATTTACAATAATTGGTCTGGCCCTTATTGATCAGCTTAAAAGGAGCTGGCAGGAAAAAAAGGACCAATTTACATAAGAAAGGAGGAAATTAGATGCTGGATCCCGGACCACAGGTGATAACTCACCTTTTTGGTATTGAAGCTCTTCCCGTAACTGATACATTGCTTGTCTCCTGGGTGGTAGTTATTGGTTTAATACTGACCGCCCGTTTAATTACTAGAAATGTACAGTTAATTCCCGGATCGGTGCAAAATGCTACTGAAATGTTGCTTGGTGCTATTGAAGGACAGATAGAACCGATGCTGCCCGGAGAGGGGCGTAGATTTTTGCCGTTTATAGCCACTATATTTATTTATGTAGGTGCAGGGAATTTAATTGGTATTATTCCTGGAGTTCCTAACCCTACGGCTGATTTAAATACAACTCTGGGTCTGGGCCTGGTGGTATTTTTAATCAGCCATGTAGAAGGTATGAGAACTAATGGAGTCTGGGGTTATATTAAAGGTTTTGCTGAACCTGTTTTTATCCTTTTACCCTTAAATGTGGTCAGTGAACTGGCTAAACCAATTTCTCACTCCTTCCGTCTTTTTGGCAACATAGTTGGGGGAGGAATTATTATCATGATTGTCTACAATGCAGCACCGTGGCTGGTTCCAGTGCCGCTGCATGCCTGGTTTGATCTGTTTATCGGGGTTATACAGGCCCTTATCTTTGGTATGGTAGCTATAGCCTATATTGCCGTTGCTAAAAATGGCTAAATTATATTTTCTAATAATTGAAAGGAGGAAATTAAATAATGATAGAATTTTCACAACCTGTTATTGATACCATTATAAGTGCATCTGCTCTACTGGGGGCTGGATTTGCCATGATTGCCGGTATTGGTCCCGGTGTTGGTCAGGGATATGCTGCTGGTAAAGCTGTAGAAGCAGTTGCCAGACAACCCGAGGCTAGAGGTAATATTATTACTACAATGCTTTTAGGTCAGGCTGTTGCAGAGTCCACAGGTATTTATTCTCTGGTAATAGCCATTGTACTTATCTTTACCATTGCTACTTAAATATTTTATTTTTATACATAAAGAAGGGGGAGCCTGCTCCCCCTTCTTTATGAATGGGCTATAGCTATAAAATTTAAATAAGTATAAACTAAAGTATACATGAAGTTGAATTTAAATATAGAATAAAGTTATATTTTAAATTGTTAATCCCTGAAAGGAATTGACGAAGGGAATTGACCAGGAGGTGAAACATAAATGGTAAATTTGAATTCAACTTTTCTCTGGCAGATATTTAACTTTTTGGTACTCCTCTGGTTGTTAAAACGCTATCTTTATACTCCCCTTACTGATATGCTTGATAAAAGGGAAGAAAAAATCAGGGGTGACCTGGAAGAGGCAAAACACAAAAAGGAAGAAGCAGCTAAATTAAAGAAAGAACGTGAAAAAGAACTGCAGAAAGCCAGGGAAAAAGCACAAAAGATTGTAGAAGAAGCTGAAAATCGTGGTGAAAAGAGAGCTGAAGAAATTATTGAAAAAGCTCGTGATGAAGCAGAAAGAATTAAAGAAAGAAATCAGGAAGAAATCGCCCGGGCCAAAGCAGAGGCCAGGGATGAACTGCGCCGTGAAGTTGCTTCTCTTTCAATGATGGCTGCAGGTAAGTTTATGAAAGAAAAGCTGGATGAAGAAAAACACCGTGAATTGATCAATCAATATATTAAAAATCTTGATGAAAAAAAGCTTGGTGAAGCAAAATGATGCAAAATCAGGTAGCTAAAAAATACAGTCAGGCTTTGTTTAATCTGGCCGAGGAAGAGGGCCAACTTCTTGATTCTTTGGAAGAGATAAATCAGGTCTGGCAGGTTTTTACAGAAAATGATGAACTGAGGGATGTAATTTTTCATCCTCGAATTTTACCCGGAGACAAAAAAAACATATTAAAAAAGATATTTGCTAAAGAACTATCAGCACATGTCTTTAATTTTTTAAAACTACTGGTTGACCATAGAAGAATATTTTTTTTAAAGTCAATTGTAAAAGAATATAACCGCCTGGTAAATCAGCAGGAAAATATACTTGAGGTAAAAGTAACTTCAGCCATTGAGCTTGATAAAGATCTAAAAGATAACATACGCAAAAAGCTGGAAAAAGAGTTGGATTATAAAATTATTCTGGAAGATAAAGTGGATCCTGATATAATTGGAGGGCTGATCTTAAAGATTGGTGACCACATTATTGATGGGAGTATCCAGCATGAATTAAATTCTCTACACGAGAGAATAAAACAAATTCCAGTAAGCAAGTTAGGGGTGGATTAAGATGAAACTAAAACCGGAAGAAATTAGTTCAATAATTAAAGAAGAAATAAAAAATTATGAAACCGAACTGGAAACAGTTGGTGTAGGAACCGTGCTCGATGTTGGGGACGGTATTGCTCATGTATATGGACTGGAAGATGCCATGTCCAATGAACTGCTTGAGTTCCCCAATGAAGTATATGGTATGGCCCTTAACCTGGAAGAAGATAATGTTGGTTGTGTTCTTCTGGGAGATGAAACCAAAGTTGAAGAGGGAGATACAGTTAAACGAACCGGACGCGTAGTTGAGGTGCCGGTTGGAGAAGAGATGCTGGGGAGAGTAGTGAATTCTCTGGGACAGCCTCTTGATGGACAGGGCCAGATAAATGCTGATGGTTATCGGCCTGTTGAAAATAGACCTCCAGGAGTTGTTGAACGTCAGCCGGTTGAAACTCCACTTCAGACCGGTTTGAAAGCGATTGACTCCATGATCCCTATTGGACGGGGGCAAAGGGAGCTAATCATAGGTGACAGACAGACAGGTAAGACTGCCATTGCTATTGATACAATTATTAATCAGCGTGATAATGATGTAAAATGTATATATGTTGCTATTGGGCAGAAGGCTTCTGATGTGGCAGGTATCAGAGAGACTTTGAAAGAACATGGGGCAATGGATTATACCATTATCGTGTCTGCTACTGCCAGTCAACCTGCTCCTTTGAGATATCTCGCTCCATATGCAGGCTGTTCTATGGGCGAATATTTTATGTATGAAAAAGATGAAGATGTACTTGTTATATATGATGACCTATCCAAACATGCTGAAGCCTATCGTGCCATGTCTTTATTACTGCGCCGTCCTCCAGGACGAGAAGCTTATCCAGGTGATGTGTTTTATCTCCATTCACGTCTTTTGGAACGTGCTGCCAAGTTAAATGATGAGGAAGGCGGAGGTTCTCTGACTGCTTTACCTGTTATTGAGACTCAGGCTGGAGATGTTTCAGCATATATTCCTACAAATGTTATTTCCATTACTGATGGGCAGATATATCTGGAAAGTGAATTATTTTTTGCTGGAGTTAGACCGGCTATAAATGTTGGTATTTCTGTTTCCAGGGTTGGTGGAGATGCCCAGATCAAGGCTATGAAAGATGTAGCAGGAACCTTACGTCTTGATCTATCTCAGTATCGTGAACTGGAGGCATTTGCCCAGTTTGGATCTGATCTGGATGAAGCAACCCAGCAAAAATTAAACCGTGGGGAAAGAATTGTTGAATCTCTCAAACAGGACCAATATTCTCCCATGGAAGTACAGGAACAGATAATGATTATTTATGCCGTTGTAAACGGCTATCTTGATGATATACCGGTTGATAATGTAGGGCGTTTTGAAGAAGAATTTTTAAACTATATGGATAGTAATTATCCTGATATTTCACAGCAGATAGTTGATGAAGGAGAAATGATAGATGAACTTGAAGAAAAACTAAAATCAGC
>CAZSTU010000238.1:0-479 GCA_964609745.1 uncultured Halanaerobiaceae bacterium | reverse complement strand
CGAAGAATTTCAGGAAACCTTTACTGTCAAAAAAGAAGGTATAATCGACGATACTGTAGATGAAGACAGTGAGGAGGAAGATGCTGATAAAGATAAGTCAGATGATGGGGTTGAAAAAGAGCCCGCTTAATTCTGATGCCGAAAGTTGAGGTGAGTAATTATGGAGACGATGCGCGATATCAAGCGCAGAATAAATAGTGTTCAAAATACAAAAAAGATAACCAGGGCCATGAAAATGGTTGCCGGGGCTAAATTGCGCCGGGCTCAGGAAAAAGCAGAAAATGCTCGCCCTTTTTTCAAGAAGACAAGGCAGATACTGCTTGATGTGGAACAGTATACCCGTAATGCTGAACACCCTCTAGTTGATGAAAGAGAAGGTAATAAAATCCTGTATATTCTTGTTACCGGTGACCGCGGATTGTGTGGCCCCTATAATTCAAGAGTTATAGATGCTCTAAAGGAAGAAATGGGATCAGAGG
>CAZSTU010000237.1:0-4748 GCA_964609745.1 uncultured Halanaerobiaceae bacterium | reverse complement strand
CCGGAGGAACCTCCTATGGCGATTACCGGATAGTCTTTTTTGCTGAAATATTTGGGGCTTTGTTTTATCTGCTTTATTTTTGGTGTTGACTTTGTTTTTTTGCATATTTTTTGATCCCGACATCTGGCTGCAGTTTTAATTTTTTTAAGCAATTGATCTTTGATATCATCTATGTTAAGAGAAATTGAACCTGAGGGTTTTGGAATAAAATCAAAAGCTCCCAGGTCCAGTGCTTCTATGACCGTATCCCGGTTATCCAGGGCACTGACCATTATTACCGGTACAGGATTTTCAGATTCGGCAATTTTTTTAAGGGTTTTAATGCCATCTTTAACGGGCATTTCTACATCAAGGGTGATTACATCAGGTTGTAATTCCTTGATTTTTTCTAAAGCTTTTTTTCCATTGCGAGCAGTATCAATAACTTTTAGTTCTTTGTCTTCGTTTATAGTGTTGGTAAATAATCTTCTCATAAAGGCTGAATCATCAACAACAAGAACTTTAATCATAATAAACCTCCCTTTTACCATATTATTAATAATTCGTTTTAATTACTAAAAATCCTGCAAAATTTTTGGAGTGATAAACAAATGAGTATAAATATTTCAGTATTAGCCAGCGGTAGTTCCGGAAATTCTATATATATTAAAAATGGAAAAAATCAAATTCTTATTGATGCGGGTCTCAGTGGAAAAGAACTGACAAATAGGTTAAAAAAAATACAGGCTGACCCGGCAGAGATTGATGCAGTATTTTTAACCCATGAACATAATGATCATATAGATGGTGCAGGAGTTATTTCCCGTCGTTTTGATATTCCTATATATGCCACGGAAAAAACCTGGCAGGCTGCATCCTCTGAACTGGGACAGTTGTGTGACAAAGACTGCCGTATATTAGAAAAAGATATGGTGTTTGGTTCTTTTGGTGTACATACTTTTTCAGTTTCTCATGATGCCTCAGATCCCGTAGGCTATATATTACATTGTAACAATAAAAAGATAGGTATAGCAACCGATATGGGATATTTTGATCAAAATATTGTAAAAGAATTAAAAGGAATGGATGTATTAATTATTGAGGCAAATCATGATCTTGATATGTTGATTAATGGGAGCTATCCCTGGAGTGTAAAAAAGAGAATAAAAAGTAGAAAAGGACATCTTTCAAATGATGATACTGCTGCACTGTTGCCCGAAGTTATTTCCGATAATATACCCCGGATACTGCTTGCACATCTAAGCCAGGATAATAATAATCCAGAATTGGCCTATATAACTATAAAGAATAATCTTGAATATGAAGGTCTTAAAGAAGGCGAAGACTACAAATTGGATTTTACCTATCAAAAGAGGCCGACAAGATTGTTTCAGGTATAAAAATTAAAGCGGGGGGTGGAAAATTTGAAAGTTAATATTGTGGCTGTAGGTAAGATAAAAGAAAATTATATAAAAAATGGTATTAATAAATTTGTCCAGAGGCTTCAGTCTTATACAGATGTTGAGCAAAAAGAAGTTTCCTCATCACATGTACCCCGAAATCCCAGTGGTGCTCAACTTGATCAGGTAAAAGTTGAGGAAGGAAAAAGATTGCTGAAGGTGGTACCTGCTGATTCTTATAAAATTTCTCTTGATGTGAAGGGAAAACCCATGACTTCTGAGGGTCTGGCTAAATCCATACATAATTTACAGGTAAAGGGTTTCAGTAATATATCTTTTATTGTAGGAGGACCTCATGGACTGAGTGAAGAGGTGTTAAATGAATCAGATTATCAGCTATCACTCTCACATATGACCTTTACCCATCAAATGATCCGCCTTATTCTGCTGGAACAGCTTTATCGTGCTTTTAAAATAATGAATAATGAGCCCTACCATAAATAAAAGTGAAAGGAGAATTATAATGATACAGGGAATGATTTATTCGGTGGTTGCTGGAGTGATGATAGTATTTCAATCTGTATTTAATGCCAGACTAAGTGAGAGAATAGGCCTGTGGCATTCCAATGCTTTTGTTCATGGAAGCGGTATGTTGCTGGCATTAGTAATATTATTACTTGTCAAAAGAAGTATTGATTTCAGTAAACTGGGAGAGATTCCGCCTTATTATCTTCTGGGTGGGGTATTTGGTGTAATAATAATTTTTAGTGTAATGCAGGGAGTAACAGGTCTGGGAGCCAGTTATGCTATAACTATAATTGTGGTAACACAAATATTAGTTTCTTATTTTATTAATAATTTTGGGATTTTTGGAGAACAAGTAATCAAAGCCTCTCCGGATAAAATATTTGGTTTAGTTTTGATGATAATCGGTCTTATAATTTATCAATTATAATTTGCTGCTATTTAAAATGTAATGAGAAATGTGGATATTGACTGGAAAAATTAATGATGGTATTGAATGTTAAAGGATTAACATATTTAATAGTTGAGTAGTTTTATAATAAATACAGGATAAATTAGTAATAAAAAGGAGGAGTAGAATATATGAATAAAGACCCTAAAATAGAGGTTTATACAAAAGATTGGTGCCCATACTGTAAAAGAGCTAAAGCCTTTTTGAAGAGTAAAAAACTATCACATGTTGAATATAATATTGATAAAGAAGATAAATGGGATGAAATGGTAGAAAGAACAGGGAACAAAACTGTTCCCCAGATAATAATTGATGGTAGAGTTATTGGTGGTTATGATGATATAATTGAAATGGAAAAAAATGATGAACTGAGTGTTTTGTTAAATACTGAAAAAATTGACCATTCAAAAAGGAAGTGGGAGTTAATTGTTCTGGGTGCCGGTCCTGCCGGTTTAAATGCAGCTCTTTATGCCGCCCGCAAGGGGATTGATTTATTGCTTTTATCTAAAGATGTTGGAGGTCAGGTTATAGATACCGGTGAAATAGATAATTACCTGGGGAAAGAAGAAATACAGGGTTCAGATCTTATATTTGACTTCTGGGATCATTTATTAAAATATGATATAAGTACAGTCATTGGTGAGGAAGTAGTGAATATCGAAAAAAATAAAGATGAAAATATTATTAGAACAGATAATAATAAAGAATATATTACTGATGCAGTAATTATAGCCAGTGGTACACAAAAACGAAAGCTGGGTATGAAACAGGAATATGTGCTGGCCGGTAAAGGAGTTCATTATTGTGCCAGCTGTGATGGTTTCTTATATGCTGGCAAATCAGTAGCTGTAGTAGGTGGTGGTAATTCCGGACTGGAAGCTGCTCTGGATCTGGCTGATCTGGACTGTGAGGTTTATTTAATTGAAATACAGGATCACCTGATGGGTGATGAATATTTGCAGCAGAAGGTAAAAGAAAGAGATGAAATAAATATTCATACTTCCAGTATGGTAGATAAAATAAAAGGTGAAGACAAATTAACCTCTGTTGCAATTAAAGATAAAAATGATAAAAGCCTGGAGCTTGATATTGAAGGACTCTTCATTGAAATTGGTCTTGAGGCCAATACTGATTTTGTCAGTAATTTGCTGGAATTAAATGAACAGAAAGAAATAATAATTGATGAAAATAATAAAACAAATGTAAAAGGAATCTGGGCTGCTGGAGATGTAAGCAGCATAAAGGATAAGCAGATTATCACCTCTGCAGCGGAGGGTGCCAAAGCGGCCCTGAGAGCTAATGAATATTTAAAATAGCGAATCTAATATGATTATTTACGGAAGCCTCCTGGTTACAGGGGGCTTTTTTTGTAATAATTACCTGAATTAATTTTTTAATTATACAAAAAATACTAAGGAAATAAATAAACAGGGAGGTCTGAGATGCTAACACAAAAAGAAGTGCTGGAAATTAGTGAAAGTGCAAGAAGTCATCAGGCGTTGATTGAAAAATTTAACGATTTTAAAAATCAATGTAATGATCCCCAGGTAAAGGATCTTTTACAGCAGCACCAGCAAATTTTGCAGAGACATCACCAAACGCTGACAAATCTATTGAGCAGTCAAAATTTAACTCAGCAGCAAAATATTACTCAAAGGCCACAAACCACTATGGTCTAGGAAAGGAGAAATTAATTGAATAATCAAATAAGTGTACAGAGTATTTCCACTGATTGTTTAAACAGTGCAAAGTACCTGGTATTGAGAGATTCCTATGTGACACTTGAATCTGCAACTCCACAGGTTAAGCAGACAGTAAGGAGTATGTTTGACGATCATATTCAGATGGCAGATGACTGGTTTAGATTAATGTCCAGTAAAGGTTGGTATAATGTTCCACAGGCCAGTTCCAGTTTTACAAATCAGATGGTAGGTCAGATACAGGATTTTAGCAGTCAAACACGGCCGGGTCAGGCTTTTCAGTACTAAACTGAACTTTAAAAAGCAAATATTAGTTTTAAATTGACTCCCCTTTTGGGGAGTTTTATTTTGTAAAGAATAATAATTATACAAAAGTTTTGTAATATTTTTTAATATATAAATATATAATTTAATATAGTTTTGAACAAAAGGTAGCTACAGATAAAAATGAAAGAGGGGGGTATTATGCAGAAGTATATATTAGTAGTTGTTATCCTGTTGCTTGTATTTACTACTATTTCAGAAGTTTATTCCATGGAAGTGAGTGAATTTCCAGATTTAATTAATATTAAAACTGATCCTTCAGATTGTTTAGATTATGAGACTCTAGAACACGTTGAATATATTACTGTGGAAGAAGTTGCAGCAGATCAAACACTACAGATAATATTCGAGGCAAACAGGAGAAGTGAT
>CAZSTU010000236.1:0-4853 GCA_964609745.1 uncultured Halanaerobiaceae bacterium | reverse complement strand
TTATTATTTGCTTATAATATATAGCAGAATATACTTTATGGGTGAAGCAGAGTATCTTTATCTTTTCCGCCAATTTATTTTTGCTTAATCTAAAATTCGCCTACTATGAATACTAGCAAAAAAGTTTAAAATCCTTAAATAATCTTTACTTAAATAATCTTTAAGTCTTTTCTTAAATAATCTTTAAGTGATAGGATTATATTATTAAAATAATTAAAATGGAGGAGTTATCATGGAATTAAATATTGCCTGTGCTACAGATGATGGTCAAAACTTTATAGACAGACATTTCGGTGACGCGGATTATTATTATATTTACAGTGTTTCCGGGGAAAAAGCAGAATTTATTAATAAAATAAATAACACATCTATAGAAGAAAAGCAACATGCTGATCCCAGAAAGGCAAAAAGTGTCTTACAGATTCTTAAATCTGAAAATGTGCATTGTGGGGTATCATGTGCCTTTGGTCCCAATATTAAACGTGTAAAAAAACACATTGTACCCATTATAATTAAAGAAAAAAACATTGAATCCGGCCTTGAAAAATTAAAATCCAACTTTGACCGGATTAAATCTCTCTGGGAAAAGGGAAAGCAAAGAGAACATCTTGTTATAAATTAATAGAGCATCTCCTGTAAAAATTGACCGGTATAGGAATTTTCATTTTCCGTTATTTCTTCCGGGGTGCCGGTAGCTATAACTTCCCCGCCACGGTCTCCACCTTCTGGACCAAGGTCAATAATATAGTCAGCAGATTTTATTACATCAAGATTATGTTCTATAACAATAACAGTATTACCACCTTCCCGCAGGCGGTGTAATACATTCAGTAATTTTTTTACATCCGCAAAATGCAGTCCTGTGGTCGGCTCATCAAGAATATAAAGAGTTCTACCGGTACTGCGTTTTCCCAGTTCTGTAGATATTTTAACCCTCTGAGCTTCTCCCCCGGAGAGGGTGGTAGCAGGCTGACCCAGTCTGATATAACTGAGGCCCACATCATAAAGAGTCTGCAAACGCCTTTTAATGGGTGTAATATTTTCAAAAAATTCAAGTGCCTCTTCTACAGTCATATCCAGGACATCTGCTATTGTTTTCCCTTTATACTTTATTTCAAGTGTTTCCCTATTATAACGTTTACCACCACATACCTCACAGGGTACATATACATCTGCCAAAAAGTGCATTTCTATTTGATTTATCCCCTGCCCCTTACAGGCTTCACAGCGTCCACCTTTAACATTAAAGCTAAATCTACCCTTATCATAGCCTCTTTTTTTGGCCTCAGGAGTTTGAGCAAATAACTTTCGTATATGGTTAAAAACCTTTGTATAAGTTGCCGGATTGGAACGTGGTGTACGACCAATAGGGGATTGATCAATATTTATGACCTTATCAAGGTGTTCTTTGCCCTCAATACTATCATGATCTCCCGGCTTGAGGGTGGATTTGTAAAAGTGCTGCATTAATTCTCTTTTTAATATATAATTAATCAGGGTACTTTTTCCGGAACCGGAAACACCTGTAATACAGGTAAAGGTGCCGAGGGGAATTTTTACATCTATATCTTTTAAATTATGCTGTCTGGCCCCTTTTATGGATAAAAACTTCCCATTTGGTTCATAACGTTCTTCAGGATCGGGTACTTCTATTTTCCTTTCTCCTTTAAGATACTGTCCGGTAAGAGATTCTTCCTCTTCCATGATTTCTTCAGCATTTCCCTCAGCTACTATCTTTCCGCCCTGTTTGCCCGCTCCCGGGCCCAGATCGATAATATGGTCTGCAGTGCGAATTGTTTCCTCATCATGTTCAACTACAATCACTGTATTACCCAGATCTCGTATATGTTCCAGAGTGTTTATAAGACGTTTATTATCACGCTGGTGAAGACCAATACTTGGTTCATCCAGTATATAGAGTACTCCAACAAGTCCAGAACCGATCTGTGTAGCCAGCCTTATCCGCTGGGATTCACCCCCGGACAGACTGGCAGCCGAACGTTCAAGAGTTAAGTAGTCCAGTCCCACATCTACCAAAAACTTTAATCTATTTCTTATTTCTTTTAATATTTCCCGGGCAATAAACTCTTCCCTTTCAGTGAGTTCCAGACTTTCCAGAAATTCAAGTGCCTCTTTAATGGAAAAATCCGTAAATTCTGCAATTGATAGTCCACCTATGGTTACTGCCAGCACTTCCGGTTTGAGACGCTGACCATCACAAACACTACAGTGCCTTTCACTCATATACCTTTCCAGACGGCGGTGAGAACCGGGTGAATCGGAACGATTAATTCTTTCCTTAAGATAACCAATTATCCCCTTAAATCTGGTCTCATGCTGTCTTGTACGTCCATAACGGTTTGTATAGGGAAAGGATAATTTTTTATCAGAACCATATAGCAAAATATCAATTATCTCTTCATCAAGTTCTTTAAGTGGAGTACTCAGACTAAAATCATAAGCCCCGGCCAGAGCCTGAAGTAGCTGAGGATAATAACGGCTGGAAGAATTGCGCCACGGTACTATTCCCCCATCTTCAATAGAACGATCCATATCAAGCAATAAATCAGGATCAAATTCTTTTTTAATACCCAGACCATCGCAATTTTCACAGGCTCCATAGGGACTGTTAAAAGAAAACATACGGGGAGAAAGCTCTTCCAGACTGATACCACAATCAGGACAGGCAAATTTTTCACTAAAGGTCAATATGTCTTCATCAACCACATCAATCTGTACCAGACCATCACTATACTCCAGAGCAGTTTCCACTGAGTCAGCAAGCCTTTGTCTTATATCATCCTTTATAACCAGTCTATCAATTATAATTTCAATATCATGTTTAAAATTTTTATCAAGATTTATTTCTTCCTCAAGCAGATGAGTTTCACCATCAATCCTGGCCCTTACAAAACCATCTCTGCGAGCTCTGGCTAAAACCCGTCTGTGCTCTCCTTTTCTCCCTCTGACCACCGGTGCAAGTACCTGAATCTTACTTCTATGGGGTAGTTCCATTACCTGATCCACTATTTCATCTACAGTCTGAGAACTTATCTCCTGCCCACACTGTGGACAGTGGGGAGTACCTATCCTGGCATATAAAAGACGCAGGTAATCATAAATTTCTGTTACAGTTCCCACTGTAGACCTTGGATTTTTACTGCTGGATTTTTGATCTATTGATATAGCCGGTGATAAACCTTCTATATAATCCAGCTTTGGTTTTTCCATCTGTCCCAGAAATTGACGGGCATAGGAAGACAGTGATTCAACATATCTTCTCTGCCCTTCAGCATAAATTGTGTCAAAGGCTAAAGATGATTTTCCAGAACCACTTAAACCTGTCACAACTACCATTTGATTGCGCGGGATATCTACATCTATATCCTTTAGATTATGCTCCTGGGCTCCTCTTACTTTTATATATTTTTTGGCCATTTATTTCACCTCAATTGGCTAATTTTTCTTCTAATTCCTCTATTTCATCTCTTATCTGGGCAGCTATTTCAAATTCCAGATTATCAGCTGCTTCTTCCATCTCTTCCTCAAGTTCAATAATTTTTTGCTCTATTTCACGGGGAGTAAGTTCCTCATCTTTTTCCCCATTTTCACCTGCATTATATTCATTTTCTTTTTCCTCTTTTATTACCATTTCCACGGGTCTAACCACATCTCTTACCGGTTTTTTTATTGTTTCGGGTTCAATATTATTGTTTTTGTTAAACTCCTGCTGTATTTCCCGCCTTCTTTCTGTTTCATCGATGGCCTTTTGCATGGAATCAGTAATCTCATCAGCATACATAATTACTTTTCCATCCTTATTACGGGCAGCCCGTCCAATAGTCTGGATTAACGGCCTTTCGGCACGTAAAAATCCCTCTTTATCAGCATCAAGGATGGCAACTAACGAAACTTCAGGCAGGTCAAGCCCTTCTCGAAGCAGATTAATCCCTACCAGGACATCGAACTCTCCCAGCCGTAAATCCCTGATAATTTCGGACCGCTCCAGTGTATCTATATCAGAATGAAGATATCTGACCTCGATACCAGCCCGGGCCAGATATTCAGTTAAATCCTCAGCCATTCTCTTGGTCAAAGTAGTAATTAATACTCTTTCACCTCTATCATCTACTACATATTTTATCTCATCAAGTAAATCATCAATTTGATTTTCAGTAGGACGAACTTCAACTTCAGGATCGACCAGCCCTGTTGGCCGAATTATCTGTTCTACGATCTGTTCACTGTGGGCCTCTTCATAGGGCCCTGGTGTAGCCGAAACATAAATGGCCTGTGGAACAAGTTTTTCAAATTCAGAAAAATTAAGAGGACGGTTATCCAGGGCTGAAGGCAGGCGAAATCCATAATCTACCAGCTTTTCTTTGCGAGAACGGTCACCCGAATACATTCCCCCGATCTGCGGTATGGTCATATGAGATTCATCGATCATTACCAAAAAATCATTATCGGGAAAATAGTCAAGTAGTGTATTGGGGCGTGATCCGGAAGGTCTACCGTCAAGGTGCCGGGAATAATTCTCGATACCCGAGCAGTAACCCATCTGTTCCAGCATTTCCAGGTCATAGCGGGTTCTCTGTTCCAGTCTCTGAGCCTCCACAAGTTTATTTTTTGCACGAAGTTCTTCCAGTCTCTCTTCCAGTTCTTTTCTAATAGTTTTAATGGCCCTCTCAGTTTTATCAGCAGGTGTGACAAAGTGACTTGCAGGATAAATTGTCACTTCCCTTAAGTCTTCCTTAATCTCACCGGTTACTGTATCAATTTTTGTAATTCTATCTATTTCATCTCCAAAGAGCTCAACTCTTAAGGCCACATCATCATAGGCCGGGTATATT
>CAZSTU010000235.1:0-4862 GCA_964609745.1 uncultured Halanaerobiaceae bacterium | reverse complement strand
ATTAAATTTCATTTTACTATCTTATTATTTAAAAGCCCTGACTTCATACGAACACATGATTTTACTAATTAAATCTGTTGCATAATAATGATAATCTTCTCTCCAGTTTTTGGCTTGAGCAAAGCCCCACTAGTCAATTTTACCATCGCTATCAACGCCTTGATACCATCTGTTTCAATTTCCCTAAATACTTTCTAACTCCAATTATCATTTTGCCAGAGGTCATATATATCGGGAAATCCTTTTCTTTCGAAAAAATCTTTATTCCAGCCGATTGAAAAACCATTGCCTGATGAATAATTATTTTGTTGTGATAAATATGTACCATCTAAAGATTTCTAAATACATCGGGTGTATTTCTAAAATTAATATCATTAAGAAAATCATGTATTATACAATGAGTATCCTAATCCCAAATATTAGCGGTATAATGCTAAATTCTATATACATCAGCTTCTGTTCCTACGGTTATTTACTGGAAAACAAGGTATGCCCTAAAATTGTTCCGGATCACAATATTAACACCAAAATAGTCAACATGTTTTGCCCCTAAAACTGCAACCGGCTTTTCTTTTATTATTCTTTTTAAGGTAACTTTAACTCCCTCACTTACCTCATACTCACTTAAACCTTCTTCTTTTAAAAAATCCCTCCCAGTATTTCGAGCTACTGTATCAGAAGCAATCCATTCTTCAGGCAATCTGGCATCAAAACAATGAGGATTATCCTTAAATTTATCCAGTAAACCCCCACCTTCATAAGTCCTCCAAACCCGATTCTGTCTGAAAATTAAGGGTTTAGATGCAAGTTTATCAAAATTAAACATGTTATTTACCTCCAATAATAATTGTTTTTCCCAACCAAACACAGCTATTTAATATATTATATATGGTAGCTAATTTTCTGATATTTTAAACATAAAACGAAAAAAACAAAAACTATATATAACACTACTCATTTTATTATATTTTTCAATATATTTTTTTTGGAATTTCTCAGGTGCTCTTCTAACCTATTTGCTGCCAATTTAGTATTTTTTTCTTTCAAAGCTTCAATGATATTTTTATGTTCTTTAATGGTTTGCTCTATTTCTCTCTTCTTTTTATCGGATCTAATAAATATAAAAAGATTTTTTAAATTTGAAATAATTTGTTTCAACCAGGGATTTCCGGATTTATCAATGAAAAAATTATGTATCTTCTCATTTAATTTTGTCTGCTCTTTAAATGAAAGTTTTTTGATTTCATTCTTGTTTTTTAATCTCTCATTTATTTTTTCTAAATATTCAATATCACAATTAGTAATACAGTTAATCGCTTGCTTAATTGCTAATTTTTCCAGATTTATTCTCACTTCAAATAAATGTTTTACATCTTCTCTGGAAGGATTAATAACATAATAACCCTGACTGTCTTTACTGACAACAAGCCCCTCCCCTTCAAGATGTTTTAAAGCTTCTCTTACAGGTGTAGTACTGACATCCAATTGTTTTGCTACCTCACTAATATTAATGTTTGCGTTCGGAGAAAACCCTTGCTGATAAACGATACTTTCTTTTAAAATATTATATATATCTTTTTGTAATGAATTCCGTTTTAATTTTTTAAATGTCATAAGTATTTTAACTCCCTGTATTTAATATATAAAATACTATCCTAATCTTATATCATATATTATATATGATATTCAATATATGATAATTATATAAAAAATATATATCAAAGTCAAGAAAATCTAAAAAAAGTTTCTGTCAATTAATCACAATGTTAGGGGCATGTTTTTCAATAAATCTCATTATATACTTAAAAAAATATTAAAGTACACTTCCTATTTTACATGTAAAAGACAGGAAGAAATTTTTATTAGACTGTGTATTATTGCTCTAATTAATTTTTCTTGGAATTTTTGTCTTACCAATACCTAATACTTATGTAAGCTGTTTTACTTCATTTTCAAAATATTAATTGTTATACTTTTCATAAAAAAAGTGACTGAAAGAGACAAAATTTCTATCTCCTCCAGTCACATTTTGTTATCAATTTTACTTATTTTAATTTTAAGCACACCATAGTTTACTTCACATTAAAGTCTTCTAATTTATACTCATCAACAAATTCAGAAGCATCCATGTAAACAAAACTTTCCTCGGCTACCTGTCGGGAAATATAGATAGGAGCCTTTTTTCTCAAAGCCAGAGCAATTGAGTCACTGGGACGGGCATCAATTCTTTCGGTCCTGTCCTCTTTTTTTGTCACCAGTTCTGCATAAAATATATTATTTTCAATTTTTACAATTTCAACTTTATCCAGTTTAATTTCCCACTTGTCTAAAGTATTACTCAACAAATCATGAGTTAAAGGACGGGGAACTTCCTTTTCTTTGCGGGCCAGCATAATTGCCAGAGCTTCCATAGAACCAATTCTCATCGGTAAAATACCCTTTTCCTCTTTTGGAGCTAAAATAACAATGGGTACATTATTTTCCATCCCGGAACCCACTACTTTAACTTCTGCTTCAATCATAACTTATACCCCCTTGATTAAACTTCAAATAATTTCCCGAACAAAGTAAAAAACAACTCTTTTAGCGACTCTTCATTTCTTTTTTTAGCCCTAACGAACAGCCCAATACCGATTACCAGAGCAGTGAACACAATCATCATTGGCTGGCCCTGAAGATTATTTTCCTTAATTAATTGTATAATATAACTGACAGAAATAATTATAATCTGTAAAGAACTTATTAACATAAATCTGCCCGGAAAATTTTTTTGATAAAATGAAAACAAAAGCGCAATAATAATAATTGCCAGACCAAAAGCAAACCAGTTATACATCTGGTCCAGATTGCCTCCGGCCCGAAAAATTGATTCACTATCACTCTCCTCAATCACGAACAGACTGCGTATAAAACCGGCACAAAAAAGTACGGCAATACTATTTACCATCCAGGCCCCAGTCACCAGTAACTTTTTTAAAGTATTCTGGGAAAAATATTTAAACATAGAAGGAATAAAATAAACTATCAGTCCTCCGACTAAAAGCAACATAATAATTGTCCCCAATTAAATCCCCCACCTTCAAAGTGATAATTTCAATAATTCTCACATATTCCATAAACTATTTATAAGATATGACCACAAAAAGTATATTTTCTTAATTTGGTTGATTTTCGAAAGTTGAATTAGTGAGTCTATTCTGCAACAATGCCCTCTTTTTTTATATATTCATATTAATATACTTCTATAACATTACCTGTTTCCCTTTTTTAAATATTTAAGAGATGACGGCAAAAGGACTATTTTCTCAATTTAGTGGATTTCTATCCGTTGTTTCACAACTGATCAACATTTTTCCCTTTTTCAATTATCTGTGAGGCAATATCAATTTTTTTCTCACTCCTCTTATTTAAAAATATATCAAATTTACAGTATTTACAGCACATATTATAACGATTAATCAAAAAATTATAGTCATCAGCAACCAGTATTCCTTCTTCTTTTTTCAAATATTCCACCATGACTTTCAGTAATATTTGTAAAATATCCTGGTCTATAATTATATCCTTATTTCTTTTTTTAATCAATTTGGCCAGCCTGCTTCTATATTCTGATTCCGGATAACTGGAAAAATAAATATCTTCTTTAGTTTCTTTTAAAGCATAGATTCCCTTTTCATTTTGATAGTTAATTCCTGCCTTTTTTTCCAGTTTTCTGGTTTTATTCTTTTGTACAGGAAATTCTTTTATACCAGTATCATCTTTTTTTTCAGGGATAACACTTTTAATAGTAATCTCATCTGCCTGCAGGGCAAAAGAAGTTACCTGAATTTTTATTTGTCCGGGATTACAGGTTGATCTTATCGGAATATATATTGGAGTATCGATATACATAGTCCCCTCTTTCTGGCTATTTTTATCAATATCACTGTAATAAATTTCTGGTCCAACCAGATATCCTGCTCCCGAAACATTAACCCGTAATTCATTATGGGCCCCAAAAACATGGTTTTTATTTTCATCCAAAATATCAACTTTAATCAGTGAAATTCCTGCCCGGTCAGCTGTAATTACTTCCTGTTCAGTAGTCAAACTTATCTGATGGGGTTGTCCCGGAATTTCAATTTTGCGTTTTATATATTGCCCCTCTCTCTTACCTTCCACAATCAGGGGAACATCTTTAACTTTTACTCCGGAAAAGATAACAGTATAATTATTTTCCTGGTTCGGAATTTTTTTGCCCAGAGATTTACCCTCCATTTTCAGTTCAACATATTCGCAATTGCTGTTAACCTTAATATCTCTTTTTTGATTAATATATCCTGCCGTCCAGTCATAAGGATGTACATGTAAAACAGTTTTATTACTCCAGTTAGCCTGCCAGAGATAATATATTGCTTTGGGAACCCGGTAAGAATCAACCCACCCTTTGGGATTGATATATAATAAGGGACAATTTTTATACTTACGTTCAGCTCCATGATCATTATATAACCACATGGCCCCATTGGTATCTATTCTTCCCCTGAGACTGCTATCAGAAATCAGGGCCTGATCATGCTGCCATTCCTCATGACCAGTATGCTGCCCATTTTCAGGCTCAAGATCTTTCACATCACTATTATACCAACCCCTGATTGTACATCTCAACAAATTTTCCATTTCCATCTGCTGATGGTCATGTCTAACCTCTGAACCACGTCCCCGGGCCCTGCGGGTATGAATAATTCGCGTTTCATCTTCTGCTACAGCCCAGGCGGGATCAGCCGCATCTTTTGTTTCATTTCCCATACTCCAGAATAATATTGACGGATGATTTCGATCTCTTCTGATCATTTCCAGCAAATTCTGTTTTTGTACCTCAT
>CAZSTU010000234.1:0-4880 GCA_964609745.1 uncultured Halanaerobiaceae bacterium | reverse complement strand
ATCAAGAAAGAAAAAATAGTTCATAAAAATGGTAGATCAAGGGAGGTGTAATCTAATGGCTAAAGATAAAACCAGAGGTTTAAAAGAACATGCTAAAAAGAGAACAGAAATTGCTAAAAAGAAAGTTGATAAAGCAATTAGATTCCTTTCCTTGCAAGAAGAAGAAATTAATTTCAATAGTGTTAAAGAAAAAAGTGGGGTATCAAAAGGTTTTTTATATCAAAACCAGGAGATTAGAGATAGAATTGAGACTCTAAGAAAAAAACAAATTGATCAGGAAATGAATCAAATTACCAGAAAAACGAAAACTAAAAAAGCAAAAGACATAATAATTGAAGCTAAAGATAAAAAAATCAATGAGCTTAAACAGGAAAATGAGAAGTTAAAAAAACAATTACAAAATTTAAGAGGTAAGGTCTATGAGAATAGAAATTAAATCACTTGGCGAACATGTATTCCAAGTAAGAATGTTGTTTTGATAACCTTTATGGAGGTTACAAACTAGATATAATAAGGAGTTGAAATAAATGAAGATCAAAAAAGAAGTAGAAATACCCATAATTGACAAATATGATGTAGTTGTTGCTGGAGGCGGTCTGGCTGGATTTGGAGCAGCCTGTGCTGCAGCTCGTAGCAAAAAAAAGACACTTTTAATAGAAAGACTGGAACAGCTGGGAGGTCTTGGTTCCAGCGGAGGAGTGGGAAATTTTTCCTATGGAGATGGCTTTGTTAAAGCTCAGGGCAGGATTTTTGATGAGATAATAAGCGGTTTGAAATCAATGAAGGCTCTGGGAGAAGAGAATGGTTATCAGCAATATTCCAGCAGTGGTGGTTTGTTTTATAATATGACTTTTGATCATAATATCTTACCTTTAGTTTTAAATAAAATAGCAGAAGATAGTGGAGTAGATTTACTTTTCGCCACCGAAGTTGTCGGAGTTGAAAAGAAAGAAGACAGGATAAAACATGTAATTATTCATAATCGTTCATTATTACAGGCCGTGTCAGGTAAAGTATTTATTGATGGCACCGGTGAAGGAATATTGTCCCGGCATGCGGGAGCGGAGATACTTCCAGTAGAAGATCAGGAACATCCTCCTTTACTCTGGCCCAGTTTAATGATTTTTTTACATAAAGCTGAGGATCCTCAAAAACAGCCATTGCTGGGAGAAAAAGAATTAGACGATGAGAGCATAGATTACAGTTTCTGGTCGGAGCCGGATCGTATGGGTTTAAAACTAAAAAATCTTTTTGATGAAACTCCGGATACCGGTTCTGCTGAGGAATATTCGCAGGCAACAATGAAAGTAAGAAACAGAATTCCGGAATATGTCAGGCATTTTCAGGAAAACCATGATAGTGAATATGTATATGATTATGCAGCACCTATGTTTGGTCTGCGGGAAGGAAGAAGAATAAAAGGAGATTATATCCTGAAGGTTGAAGACCTGAAAGCTGGCCGTACTTTTGAGGACAGTATTGCTTATGGTACTTCCTGTCTGGATACTCATTTTCTTGCAGATGGTAAGCCACAGGTTCCACCATATCATATTCCATACCGCAGTATCATAGTAGAAAATACAGACAACTTATTTACAGTAGGCCGCTGTTTTTCTGCCGATAGATTATCCTTAAGTTCAGCCCGGGTAATGGCCACCTGTTGTTTGATGGGGCAGGCAGCCGGTTATGGTGCAGCTATTTCTGTTAAAGAAAATAAAGCTATTCGAAAAGTAGATACTGCCCGGATTAGAGCTAGATTACTGCAAGATGCTCAGGATGAAAAAATAATGGAGGAAAAACTCTGTCCCTAAAAGGCTAATTAAAAAAAGGTATAAATCTAATTGGGGTTTATCTGAAAAAAATTTAGGAAACAAACTTAAGAATCCTCGGTAATTCAATTGCCGAGAGGTTCACTTATTAAATCAATAATTTAATTACCAGGGGGAATTATAAAAATGAGTAATAAAAAACCCAATATTTTATTAATTATGTCAGATCAGCACAGTCGCAGATTCAGCAGTCCTGATGGTCATCCTGTAGTTAAAACTCCCAATCTTGATTATCTGGCTGCAAATGGGGTTCGTTTTGAAAACGCTTACTGCAATTCACCTCTATGTGTACCTTCGCGGATGTCCTTTATGACGGGAAAAAATATCCAGGATATTGAAGTCTGGGATAATAATGCTATACTTTCTTCAGAAGCTACAACCTGGGCTGAAATATTAAATAAGAGAGGATATGAAGCAGTTTTAAGCGGACGCATGCATTTCAGAGGAGAAGATCAGTTACACGGTTTTGCAGAACAGATAGCAATGGATGAAAGCAAAAATGCTTCCATTCCTAACTGGGAGAGTTATAAACGGAAGAGAAAAGCAGAAAAAATAAAAGATGTACCTAAACGTGCGGGTGAGGGAAAAGGAGGTAAACAAAAAATGGATGATGAAATTGAGGCTGCAGCTATAGATTATATTCAAAGAAAACAGGCTGATGCCCGTCCCTGGGCTTTAACTGTAGGCTTTCATGCTCCTCATGGCCCCTGGATTGCTGAAAAAGAATATATAGAAAAGTATTCTCTGGAGGAAATAGATATGCCTCAAGTAAGACCAGAAGATATTGAAGATCCCGCTTATGATTTAAAGAAATCAAAGGAATGGATTGGATTACCTGAAGCTGGTTTCCCTCCAAAAGTTATCAAGAAAACACGCAGGGCCTATTATGCCCTGATAAGTAGACTGGATGATAAGATCGGCAATTTAATGGAGGCTCTTGAAAAGACAGGACAACTACAGGATACTATAATAATATATACCAGTGATCACGGAGAAATGCTGGGAGAAAGAGGCAGATGGAAAAAATCTTCTCTTTATGAACCAAGTCTCGGAGTTCCTATGATATTTTACTGGAAAGATCAATTGCCAACAGGCAAAGATCCCCAAAAAATGGATCTTACCGATGGGGAAGATTTTATAAACTGGTTACAGTGGCGCTGTGATCACAGTACCACCAAATTAATGAAAACCTTACGGGATGAAGTAAATAAACTTGAAGCAAGAACTAACAGGAATATTCCTATATCTGTAAGAGTTCCGGCAGAAGGATTTTTATTTAATATGGCGATGGGGATGGATGTTAAAACCTGGATAAAAGAGGGTTTAATAGATGAATTGCAGCTTGACCCGCTGGAGAATAGATGTCCCGGTAGTGAAAATGGCAGTCATAATTTGAAGCCGTATCTGGAACTTTGCCGTAAACACGGGATTATTGTTTTTGGAGGAGTAAATGGAACTACTGGAACTACAGGCAACCCGGTGGTAGGAATCAGGATGGCAATGGGAGTTATTGACAGTGGAGTAGATGGTCTGGAAGTATATGAATCCGAGCGGTTTGCCCATATGAAACATGAAAGGTGGTTAATACCTCTGTGGGGGAACAAAAAGTTAGCAGCAAAGTTTCTGGAAGAATCCAATATAGAGGCAGTATATCCGATAAAAGCCACAGATGCCTTAGGAGGACATGATAACCACTGGTCAGCAGGACACAGTCTTTATGGAGTTAATAAAAAAGAGCGCGGTACAGGTAGATTGCTGTAAAAATGTAAAAGTATGGGATTTGAATTAATTATAGAGGAATATAGAGGAATAAAAATTCCTTGAAAAAAAATAATGAATAATATATAATTAAATCAGGTTGTCAGACAGATGAAAGATACTTACCTGAATCAAAATATAAATTAGACTTAAAAAGATGCAGAAGTTATAATAACAAAAATTAGATGTTTCTTTAAAGAGGTATTAAATATTAAGAAAGAAGGTATTTAAATATGGATAAACTGCGTGAGAGAGCAAGAGGAATTTTTCCGGCTTTAATTACACCTTATGATAAGAACAAAGAGATAGCAGTCGAGGTATTAAAAAAATTAATTAACAGACATCTTGAAATTGGAGTTAGCGGATTTTATGTAGGGGGTAGCACTTCGTAAGCATTTATGCTATCTTTAGAGGAAAGAAAGCTAATACTGAAGACAGTGATTGAAGAAGTTAAAAATAAAGCAGTGGTAATAGCTCATGTAGGTTGTATTAGCACAGATCAGGCTATAGAACTGGCCGAACATGCTGAACAGGCTGGTGCTGATGCCATTTCATCTATTCCACCGTTTTATTATGATTTTACCCTGGAAGAGATCAAAGGTTATTATTATGATTTAATGGATGCTGTTAAATTACCGATGATAATTTATAATTATCCTGCTAATTCCGGAGTGGATTTAAATAGTGATAACAGCCAGGATTTGTTTGAAAAAGATCAGGTTTTTGGTGTAAAGTATACCAGTTCTGATTTATATAAAATGGAAAGAATAAAGAATATAGATAATAGATTACATATATTTAATGGGCATGACGAAAATTTTCTGGGAGGTCTGGCTATGGGGGCCGATGGTGCGATTGGCAGTACATATAATATAATGGCAGACAAATTTATTGAAATACAGAGATTGTTTAATGAGGGGAAGATGAAAAAAGCCAGAAAGATTCAAATTGAAGCCAATGATATAATTGATGTTCTTATAGAAGTTGGCGTAAAACAGGGGATTAAATATTTGATAGAAAAAGAATATGGTCTTACATGTGGTGGCTGCCGGCAGCCTTTTAAAGGATTAGATTCATCGGGAATTAAAAAACTTGAAAGTTTGAGTGATTAATAGTTTTTATATTTATTACAGAAGTATTAGGTGGATATATGGTAGAAAAAATGATATTAATGACTGGAAACAAAAAATTGGAGAATGTTACTGGTATCAAATGATAAAAAAGGGGTTGTCCGTTTCCGCGCACAATAGAGGATACCAGTTTATATCCTGAGTATCATTCAGAAATAGCTCA
>CAZSTU010000233.1:0-4882 GCA_964609745.1 uncultured Halanaerobiaceae bacterium | reverse complement strand
TGAAGTTAGTGTGGAAAAAACCTATATGAATGGTGAATTAGTATATGAGAAATAAAGGAGTAAAATTATGCTTTCTGGTGAAAAGAAAACTATAATTATAGATTTTTTAAAAGAAAAATTGTCTCCTGAATTAATTTATATTTTTGGTTCTTATGCTAATAATAATGAGAGGAAAAATAGTGATATTGATATAGCATTTTTGACTAAAAAAGAAATTGATGAATATAAGTTGTTTTTGTTAGCCCAAAAATTAGCAGAAAAATTACAAAAAAAAGTAGATTTAATTGATATAAAAAAGGCTTCTACTGTATTTAAAGTTCAAATTATACAGGGGGAACTAATATTTAATAGCGATAATTATAAAAAAATGAGTTTTGAATTAAAAACTTTTCGAGAATATACAAAGTTAAATGAAGAAAGAAAAGAAATATTAGCTAACAGATGGGGAGTTGACTAATATGGTTGATGATATTTTAATTAATAAAGATGAGATAGTTAAGAGATCTATTAGTAGAATTCATGAAGTTTATGAGGGTGATTTTCAAAACTTAAAAGATTATATCAAACAAGATTCAGTTATACTCAATATACAGCGATTATGTGAAGCTACTATTGATATTGCAATGCATGTAATTGCCAAATATGATTTAGGAGTACCACAAAGTAGTAGAGATGCTTTTGAAATATTGAATAAAGAAAAATTTATAGATAAAAAATTAGCAGAAAAATTAAAGGCTATGGTAGGTTTTAGGAATTTAGCAGTACATGAATATCAAAAAATTAATTTAAAAATAGTAAAATCTATCATAGAAAAAGAGTTAGATGAAATAGAAAGATTTACTGAAATTATAAAAGTTGAAGTGAAAAAAATGAATAATACCTAAAATAATAAAGAAAAAATTACCAATTAAATCTTGTTTTTTATATTTTTATGTGGTAAAATTAGATTATCCTGAATCAAGAGGTGAATTATATGAGTGATAAAATGGATGAATTACTTAATGGATTTTATAATTTTAAAAAATCAATTGAAGAAAAAATGGACCATTTTGACAAAAGGTTTGATAGTTTAGAGCAAAGAATGGATAGTTTAGAGCAAAGAATGGATAATTTAGAGCAAAGAATGGATGGTTTAGAAAATCGCGTAGATGGTTTAGAAATGAATATGGAAAATCGTTTTGACAGAGTTGATGACAGTTTAGAAGAATTGGATTTAAAATTGGGAACAGTTCGGAGAATGGCAGGAGAAAATATGCGTGATATTGAAGCTCTTAAAGAAAAAGTAAAATAATAATAAAATAATAAAAAATTTTCATTCAATTTATCCTCCATTAAAGTAGGAGGTTATTTTTTTGCAGGTTTACCTCTACACCCGGATGAACTAAAGTCAGTCAAAGCTAACTCCTTTTTTGCCAGATATTGTCTGGCAGCTGAAGGGGACTTTTTTTATTCATTACGGTTTTGATGGCAACCTGTAAATTTACAGGGGTAAATATTTGCCAAAACTGATAAAAACACTTATAATTAATTTGCACCAACATTTTTCATAAATTTAAATTATCCCTGTTTGAGGAGGAGTTATTATGGAGAAAATCTATGACAATTTGCTGGAGGATTTAAAAGGGGATAGAGAGAAGTATGAAAAAGATTATTTGCAGATAAAAAGGGGAGTAGATAATTCAACAGCCATTTATCACGGCAAACCGGTTCCTTTTTTATATCAGCCTTTACTTTTTGATAGTAAGGATAGAAAGAGGCTGTCTTATGCTTTAAATAAGTTAAATAGTATTTTAAAAAAGGTAACAAAGCGTTATCTTAATGATAAAAGCTTTCATAAATATTTTCATTTTCCCGAACTTATGGAAAAACTGATTTTAATTGATCCCGGATATGAGGTTGAATATCCTGTGGCCCGTTTTGACCTTTTTTATAACTATCATGATAATTATAAATTTTGTGAACTTAATACAGATGGTTCATCAGCCATGAATGAGGTTCGTGTATTTCAGCGGGAATTTAGGGATTCATTGATATATGATTTCCTGGCAGATGAGGTTAATAAAGCCTATAATATAAATGATAAAGACCCCTTATCCGGCAGTGAGCTTTTTTATTCTTTAATTGATAAAATACTGGATAATTATCGTCAATATTTAAAAAATAGCAAAGGTATGTCAGGTGACAGCCAGGAAAAATTAACCCCCAATACAGCTATAATGGATTTTCGTGGTGACGGTACTGTCAATGAATTTGAGGAATTCAAAAAACGTTTTGAAGAGATAGGGTGTAAAACTGTTATCTGTGATCCTCGCAGTCTGGAATATAAAGGGGGCAAACTCTATTATGAGCAAATGCAGATTGATTTAATCTACCGCCGGGCCACCACCGCCCGCCTGGTGGAGGAAAGCAGTGAGATACAGGATTTTATTGAGGCCTATGAAAATGGTGATGTCTGTGTTGTGGGCGGGTTTCGTTCTCAGATACCGCACAATAAGATAATTTTTGCTGTATTACATAACCGTGAAGCTGTTGATTTTCTTACAGAAGAAGAATATGAATTTATAAAAAAACATATTCCCTGGACTGTTGAATTTAAAGCAGATGATCCTCAATTGAGAAAAAAACTTATACAAAACAGGGAAAAATATCTTTTAAAGCCCCGTGATCTTTTCGCCGGCAAAGGAGTTTATGTGGGCAGGGACTATGACCGGGAGGAATGGGATGCAATAATCGATAAAATTGCTGGAAATCAGTATAACTATCTGGTACAGGAATTTGTTAATGTACCACACAGGCCCATGGCATTTTATGAAGATGGAAGATTAAAAATTGAAGAATTTAATTATATAATCGGTCTTTTTCAGTATAATCAGGAAATTGAGGGCTATTATGCCCGGGGAGGAAGGGAAAATGTAATAGCCGCAGCAGGTGAAAGCTTTACCCTGCCTGTTTATCTCATAAATAATAAAAAATGACAAAGAATTTAAAGATTAAAAGGCGGGAATTACCCCGCCTTTTTCTCCTGTTAATATAATTTTTTATAATATTTGTGCATCATCTCTTTAGCAGAAAAGCGCTGATAGGTATCTTTGATACTCTGCTGCATCATCTTAAGCCATTTGTCATGATCTTCATAATATGTGGGTACAACCTCTTCCAGTAAAACCTGATAAAGACTTTCCAGATCATGTTTGTCCTGGCCCTTGCCTTCATAACCATTACCCAGCTGCCAGCCGTTTATTCCGTGCCGGCAGGCCTCGGGCCACCAGCCGTCGAGTGTGCTCAGATTTAATACACCATTCATAGCGGCTTTCATCCCTGAGGTTCCGCAGGCTTCAAGGGGACGGCGCGGATTGTTTAGCCAGAGGTCTGCACCCCGGGTCAAAATGCGGCCGTCAGTGATATTGTAATCTTCCAGGAAAACAACACTATCCGGATATTTTTCAGTCATCTCAACCAGATTTGCTACAATTTCTTTACCGGTATCATCCAGGGGATGAGCCTTTCCTGAAAAGACGATCTGTATTTTTCCTTCTTTCAGGTATGGTTCTATTATCTCCGGTTTGCGGAATATGAAATCACTGCGCTTATAGGGAGCGGCCCTTCTGGCAAAACCTATAAGGAGGGAGTTGAGGTCAAGTTCTGTTCCTGTTTTTTGGGCAACATAGTCGATTAACTCACCCTTTATCTCCTGATGTGCTTCCCATAAATCATCTTTATTATCTGCTGTTTCGGTGATTCTCTCATCAACCCAGGTGGGACGGTGCACACCATTGGTGATGGCTTTTATGGGCGCTTTATTGTCCACATCTTCCCACATTCTGCGGGCTGTATTGCCGTGTAATTTGGCCACACCATTGGCCTTTTGCGAGAGTCTCAGTCCGGCAACCGTCATATTAAAAGGGGCCCCACCAATTTCCACCATTTGATCGAGGGTTAAACCGTTATTGGCTCTCATGTATTCCATAACTTTTAAGCCATGTTCTTCATTGCCCTCTTTTATGGGAGTATGTGTGGTAAATACAACTTCTTTTCTGGTTTTCTTCCAGGCCTCTTTAAAGGAAAGGCCCTCATCCATTTTTTCCTGAATTAATTCAGTGCCGGCCAGGGCGGCATGTCCTTCATTAAAATGATAGATATCCACATCAATTTCCAGTTTGCGCAGGGCACGGACACCACCAATACCCAGAACTATCTCCTGTGCCAGTCTTTCTTCTTCAAACCAGCCGTAAAGCTGTCCGGTAATCCAGCTATTGGCACCGTTTTTTTCCAGATTGGTGTCAAGTAGATAAAGTGGAGCATTATCAAATTTATTAAGTTTCCAGACTTTAACATAAACATCTTCATCTCTTACCTTTACCTTTACTTCAACATCGGTGTCTTCCAAATATTCATACATATAATCATTTGTGGGGTAGGAATCATAGGGTTTTCCATCTTCATCAATTAACTGTCTGGTATAGCCTTGACGCCAGAGTATTCCAATACCAACAAGAGGTTTGTCCATATCACGGGCCGCCTTTAAAATATCACCGGCCAAAATTCCCAGGCCGCCGGCATAAATCCTCAGGTCTTCGTGTAGACCAAATTCCATGCAAAAATATGCTACCTTTTTTTCTGAGTTCTTATCTTTTGTCATTTTATCCCTCCTGTAATATTAATTATTTTTTAATTTTTTAAGAAATCCATTCAGGTCCTCCTTTTTTTCCCGGATAATACCTCTGGATTTCTTTAAATAACTTTCACCTTTTGCGGTCAAAGAATATACCTTACGGGCCGGTCCTCCACTACCAGGCTTTAATTGTGATTTTATCAGCCCGTCTTCTTCCAGACAGCGGAGGTGGCGGTAGATAACCCCGGAGGCGGGTATTTCATATAAAAA
>CAZSTU010000232.1:0-4888 GCA_964609745.1 uncultured Halanaerobiaceae bacterium | reverse complement strand
TTACAGAGTGGGTACAGTGGCTGAAGTAAAACAGCTTGTTAAACTTCCCAATGGTATGTTAAAGGTTATAGTAGAAGGATTGAAAAGGGCCCAAATAAAAAAATATGTTGAAACTGAGGATTATTATAGTGTAGAAGTAAAGGTTTTTGAAAGTAAAGAAGTTGAATTAGGTTCTGAAATGAAGGCCAGGATGAGGGCTGTACTGGATGAATTCCAGGAATATATCAGATATAATAAAAACCTTCCTGCTGAAACAATGATGTCTGTTTCAAATATTGAAGAACCGGGCCTTCTGGCAGATATTGTAGCCTCACATATGGAATTAAAATACAAAGAGGAACAGAAACTTCTTGAGGCCCTGGAACCTGATAAAAGGCTTGATAAATTGCTGGCAATATTACAGGATGAAATAGAAATTTTAAAAATAGAACAACAGATCAATAAAAAGGTTAGAAAACAGGTAGAAAAGACACAAAAAGAATATTATTTAAGAGAAAAAATGAAGGCCATTAAGGAAGAATTAAATGAGGGTGAAGAAGATAGTGAAATAAAGAAATATCGTGAAAAACTGTCAGAAATCACCCTGCCAGTAAAGGCAGCTGAAAAGGTAGACGAGGAAATAGATAAACTGGCTAAAACTTCAAATATGTCCCCAGAAGCTACCGTTATTAGAAATTATCTTGATTGTGTGCTTGATCTGCCATGGGATGAAGAACGTGAAAGTAAAATTGATTTAAATGAGGCAGAACGCATACTGGAAGAGGACCATTATGGCCTTGAAGATGTCAAGGAAAGAATACTCGAATTTCTGGCAGTACGCAAGATTGCAAAAGAGAAAAAAAGCCCTATACTCTGTCTTGTAGGTGCTCCGGGTGTTGGCAAAACTTCTCTGGGAAGGTCAATAGCCAGAGCTCTTGATCGGGATTTTGTGCGTCTCTCCTTAGGTGGTGTAAGAGATGAAGCAGAAATAAGGGGCCACAGAAGGACTTATATCGGCTCTCGGCCGGGTAGGATTATCAATGCTATGCGTGATGCCGGCAGCAAAAATCCTGTATTTTTACTTGATGAAGTTGATAAAATATCTGCTGATTTTCGCGGTGATCCGGCTGCAGCTTTGCTGGAAGTACTTGACCCCGAACAAAATAATGAGTTTACTGATCATTATCTTGAATTACCCTTTGATTTATCTCAGGTACTTTTTATTACAACAGCCAATGTTACTAAAACAATTCCCGCTCCCCTGCAGGATAGAATGGAATTAATTGAATTACCCGGTTATACAGAATATGAAAAAATTAAAATTGCCGAACAGTACTTAATCCCCCGTATTATTGAAGAACATGGATTAAGTGAGGATAATATCCATATTTCAAGTAATGCTATATCCAGGATTATTCAGGAGTATACCAGAGAAGCGGGGGTAAGAGAACTGGAAAGAAAGATGTCGGCTATTACCCGCAAGGTTGCCAAAGAAATCGTTGAAGGTCGTGAGCGCATGGCTCGCGTTTCTGTCCGCAGTGTGGATAAATATCTGGGAGTGGCCAGATTTAAATATGAAGAAAGTGAAAAAAAGAATAGAACAGGTGTAGCCACTGGTATGGCTTATAATCAGGCCGGAGGAGATATACTTGATATTGAAGCTGCAGTATTACCCGGTAGTGGTGAACTGACATTAACCGGTTCTTTAGGTGATGTAATGCAGGAATCTGCCCGGGCGGCCTTGAGTTATATTCGCTCAAAAGAGGATGAATTAAAGTTAGATAATAATTTCCATAAAGAGTGTGATATCCATATTCATGTACCTCAGGGAGCAGTTCCAAAAGACGGTCCATCTGCCGGTATTACAATTGCTGTTGCTCTGGCTTCAGCCCTGACTGAGCAAAAAGTAAGGGGTGATTATGCTATGTCTGGAGAAATTAGTCTGCGGGGGAGAGTACTGTCAGTTGGTGGTATTAAAACCAAGATACTTGCCGCCAGAAGAGCAGGTGTCAAAAATATTATATTACCAGAAAAAAATAAAAAGGATTTAGTGGAAATTTCTAATAGAGTAAAAAAGGATTTAAACTTTGAATTTGTAGATCATATGGATAAAGTGCTAGATCTAGTTTTGCTGAAGGGAGATAGTGATGAAGATAAATGATGCTGAATTTTTGACATCTGTTTATGAACCGGGCCAGTATCCTTCACATGATTTTCCTGAGTTTACCTTTGTGGGAAGATCAAATGTGGGTAAATCTTCGCTAATTAATATGATTTTAAAACGTAAAAAGCTGGCAAAAACCAGTTCCAGTCCGGGCAGGACTCAGTCAATTAATTTTTATAAAATAAACAGACAGTTTTATTTTGCTGATCTACCCGGTTATGGGTTTGCAAAAGTTCCACCTGAGGTAAAAGAAAACTGGCAGGAGTTGATTAATGACTATCTCCATTATCGAGAAAATCTTAAAGGGATTATTATGATAATTGATGCCAGACATAAACCTACTGCTGATGATATTACCATGCTTGAATGGATTGAAAGTATGCAAATACCCGGGCTGCTTGTAGCCACCAAGGTTGATAAATTATCCAGCAATCAAAGGAATAAACAGAAAGATAAAATTATGAAAACTCTAAATCTAAAAAGCGAGAATGAATTTGAATTTGTTTCAGCCAAAACTGGTGAAGGCAGAAATAAAATACATGGGTTTATATTGGAGCATATTCAATAGGTTTTAGGAGGTTTTAGGCTTTGCATATAAGAACCCAGGGGAAGGGTGGTATAGTGGAGATAATGGATAAAAAAAAGTCCTATACAAGTTCTTTTGCCCGTATTTACGATGATATAATGAATGCTGTTCCTTATGATTTATGGGAAAAATACATTGAAGAACTGTTGAATTATTATAATAAAAAACCTCAAGAAATACTTGATCTGGCCTGCGGTACGGGCAATATGACAATAAGATTTGCCAGAAAGTATAAAAGAGTTACCGGGGTTGATTTTTCCAGTGATATGCTGGAGATTGCCCGCAAAAAAGCGGAAACTTTAAATAATATAAATTTTATAAATGAAGATATGAGAAATTTTAAGGCCAAAAAAAATTATGATCTCGCCCTTTCCCTTTTTGATAGCCTGAACTATATATTGAAATTTGAAGAATTAAAAAAAATATTTCATAATGTTTATCAGGCCCTGAAGCCTGAGGGATTATTTATATTTGATATGAATACACCTTACCGTTTAATGAGTATCAAACCGGGCACTAATGTCTTTAACGGTGATTATTATACCTGTTTTTGGGAAGATAATATAGATAAAGATAGGGGAAAATGGCAGGTTAAGTTAAAGATATATTTTGAGGACAGGAGTGAATACTATCAAGAAATTCATGAAGAGACTGCTTATCCTTATAAAAAAATTGTAAAAGGACTGAAAGATACGGGATTTGCAACAGTGGATGTTTACCGTGCCTATACATTTTTACAGGGTGATGATAAAGCAAATAGACTTTATTATGTCGCCAGTAAAAATAAAAAAAGCAGACATAATAAAAGAGCAATAAAGAGGTTTAAAAAAATTGTCAGGTGGAGGTTAAAAAAGTATTTTTCCAGGTTAATATTAATATAGTTATTGTCTCGTTCCCAGAAAAATAAGAATTATTCCCAGAGCAATTAACAACACCTGTTTTAAAGATAGTTCATCACTTATACCCACTAAACCTAAAAAGGTGACAATAATTAGTATTACCGGTCCGATAATACCCAGAATGGCGTTTATGCGCAGGGCAATTTCAATATTTTGATAATGTTTCATTATAGCAGCAGCAGTTAACTCGGTTAATCCTGATAGAAGCCTGATTAAAACCATTATTTTTAATATATGATTATAATTTTGCATTTTTAATTCACTCCCCTCCTATTATTTATTTATGTTTTAAAATACCCCTCAATGTTAAATAAAAAGTTGAATTTAATTCCATGTAAGAATTTTCAATATAATAACATTTGATTTTTTAATGAAAATGAATTATAATATTTGTAAAGCAAAAAATGTGAAATAATTAACCATAGGGTATTTTATGGGCATATGTTATTAACATATGTTAAAATTCAAGGGGGGATAAAAAGTGAAAAAAGGATTAATTTTTGCTTTGGGTCTTGCCTTAATTTTAGTGTTGGCCGTTCCTGTTATTGCGGCCGAGGATGATTTGAAGGATGGAGAATATGTTGGGTATGTAGCTAAAGATCGTGGGGATGAAGTGATAAAAGTTGAGATCAAAAGAGGTGCGATTGCTGATGTTGATATTTTAAATCAATTTAAACTGGACTATGACTATGAAGAGGGCAGAGAAGCCTTCCTTACTTATCCTCATCTTGTAGAAAGTCAGCAGTCTGCTGATATTGATATTATATCAGGCGCTACAGGAAGTACTAAAGATTATAATAAAGCTACACAGATGGCTCTTGACATAGCCAGTGATAGTTATGATGGCGACAAATATTATGGAGTATCTGAAGATTTTGAGCATGGACATGTGCTGGTTGAAATAACTGTGGAGAATGATGAAATTACTGACTGTCGTCTAATCACAGGAGATGATGATAGTGATACCAACATGCTCATGCCTCCCAAAGAGGACGACTATCCACATGAAGAGGCACTTGAATATTATAAAGACTTTCCGGATAAGGTAGTAGAAAATCAGGGAGAAGTTGATATGGTTTCTGGTGCAACCAATAGTTATGAAAGTTATAATGAAGCTCTAAAGATGGCTATGGAACAGGCAGGACTATAATAATAAATCAAGTAAATTTTAAATATTATAAAAAGCCCCACACCGGGGCTTTTTATTAATTTGTGTGCTTCGTAGTTTGCATCGATAGTGAATGGGAGTTTCACCTGTGC
>CAZSTU010000231.1:3361-4951 GCA_964609745.1 uncultured Halanaerobiaceae bacterium | reverse complement strand
CTGAAATTGAGGCAATTATTGATTGTGAAGGTAAATATTGAATCTGAGAGGAGAAAAAGTGAAACAGAAAAAGATGAATTGAGATTTTTTTCTTGAATAAATCAATAAGTGGTGATTGCTAATTTTTTTTAATTGTTAAAGTAAGGGGGATTATAAAATGAATTATGTTTCACATCTGGAATGTCCAAAATGTGGCCGCGAATATTCAGCTAAGGAGTTACATAATCTCTGTCAGTGTGGTTCACCACTTCTGGTAAAATATCATCTCGAGAAAATAAAAACAGCTACATCTCCTGATGAAGTTAATCATCGTCGCGATAATAGTATGTGGCGTTATAAAGAATTTTTACCACATGAGGATGATAAAAATATTATTTCACTGGGAGAAGGAGATACACCAATCTACCGCCTGGATAATCTGGGAAGATCAATTGGACTGAATAATCTTTTTATAAAGGATGAAGGATTAAATCCCACCGGGACTTTTAAGGCCAGAGGGGCAGCTGCAGGTGTAACGAAGGCAAAGGAGCTGGGAGCAAAGACAATAACCATGCCTTCAGCTGGAAATGCAGCTGCTGCCTGGACGGCCTATACCGCCCGGGCTGGTTTGAAATCAGTGGTTGTTATGCCCGAAGATGCACCGGAAATGGCTAAAAAGGAAGCTTATATGAGTGGTGCAGAAGTTTACCTGGTTGATGGCCTTATATCTGATGCCGGTGAAGTAGTAAAGCAGTTGGTAGCAGAAAACGACTGGTATGAAGTAACCACTTTAAAGGAGCCCTATCGACTGGAAGGAAAAAAGACTATGGGACTTGAAATTGCTGAATTCTTTGACTGGGAGATGCCTGATGTGATTTTATATCCTACCGGTGGTGGAGTAGGAATTATAGGTATCTGGAAAGCCATGAATGAACTGGCAGAACTGGGCTGGCTGAAAGGAAAAAAAGCAAAACTGGTTGCAGTACAGTCTACGGGCTGTGACCCAATAGTCAGAGCTTTTAAAAAGGGTAAGAAAAAATCTGAGTTTCAGCAAAATGCAAAAACAATTGCCGGAGGCATCAGAGTACCCAAATCCACCGGTGATTTTTTGGTGCTGCAGGCGGTATATGAAACAGGAGGAACGGCAACGGCAGTTAGCGATAAAATAATTAAAAAATCTTTGAAAAATCTTAGTAAAAAGGAAGGTTTGCTGGTTTGTCCGGAAGGGGCTTCTCTTGTAGGAGCTGTAGAAAAATTAAAGCAAGAAGGTTTAATAGATAGTGATGACAGGATATTATTACTAAATACAGGTTCAGGGCTTAAGTATCCGGATCTAATGGAAGGAAAGTATAATTTTATTTCATAAGTTAAAATCTTAAATAAATTATTAAATTATTTCATTAAAAGAATTGTACTTTGTTATTTGTTTCTTTTTTATCAATATTTTGTGATAAAATCAAAATGATTAGAAAAAAAGAGGGAAACGTTAATTTATATCGAAAATTGTAATATAAGGATTCAAAATAAATTTTAACAGGGGGCATTAAAATGTTAAACAGATTTTTTAAAGTTAGTATTTTGTTACTTTTATTATTTATTTTAATTTTTTCA
>CAZSTU010000231.1:0-3261 GCA_964609745.1 uncultured Halanaerobiaceae bacterium | reverse complement strand
CAGATTTTTTAAAGTTAGTATTTTGTTACTTTTATTATTTATTTTAATTTTTTCACCCTTAACAAAGGCAGAAGAAGATGTAAAAAATCCGGATACACTTATTCACGCAAGTATTGGAAACGAAAACTCGCTTGATCCACATTATGCCTGGGATTCTGCTAGTTATCAGGCTGTCTTCAATGTTTATGAAACTCTCATAAGATTTAAAGGAGATAGTTTGGATGAGTTTGATCCAGTATTGGCTGCCGAGGTTCCAGGTGAAGATAATGGTTTAATTTCTGATGATGGTTTAACCTACACTTTTCCTATTAGAGAGGATATTCACTTTAGTAATGGTGATAAATTAACTCCTGAAGATGTAGAATATAGTTTTGAAAGAGCCATGGTACTGGACAGAAGTTCTGGCCCCATGTGGATGTTATTTGAACCTCTATTAGGAGTAAAGTCTTTAAATGAATTAAGTGAAAAAGTAGTTGGTGTGGAAGATGCAAAAGAACTAAGTGCTGAGGAATCAAAAAAAGTCTATGAAAAAATTGATCAGGTGGTAGAAACTGATGGAAATAATGTTGTTTTTCATCTAGATCAATCTTATCCACCATTTTTGAGTATTTTAAGTGGAGTTTGGAGTTCAGTTATGAACGAAGAATGGGCTATTGAACAGGGTGCCTGGGATGGAAAAGCAGATACACTTGCAGAATATCATAACCCAACCAAAGAGGAAGACCCACTTTATGACAGGACAATGGGAACCGGTCCATTTATCTTAGAGGACTGGGAAAATGGTGAACATGTTATCTTAAATAAAAATGAAGATTACTGGCGAGAAAATGCTAATTTTGAGAAAGTAATTATAAAGAATGTTGATGAATTTAGCACAAGACGTTTGATGTTAAAACGTAAGGACGCCGACATTATATATACTCCAAGAGAACAATTATCTCAGGTTAAAGACATGAAAAATGTAGATGTTTTAGAAGGATTACCCACTCTGCAAACTACTTCTATGACTTATACCTGGGATATAGATATGAAAGGGAATGATAATGTTGGGAGCGGTAAATTAGACGGCAATGGTATTCCTTCTGACTTTTTTAATGATGTTCATGTAAGAAAGGCTTTTGCTTACTCATTTGATTATGAAACGTTTTTAGAAGAAATACTGGAAGGTTCTGCCGACAGAATGAGAGGGCCATTTTTAAAAGGTGTACCGGCTTTTGACGAAGATTCTCCTGTTTACGAATATGATCTTGAAAAGGCAGAGGAACACTTTAAAAAGGCTTTTGATGGTGAATTATGGGAAAAAGGATTTAAAATGAATTTTGCATATAATTCGGGTAATTCCACCCGCAAAATAGCTAATGATTTACTTAAGGAATCGATTGAAAGTTTAAATCCTAAATTTAATATAGAGGTTAGAGGAATTAACTGGTCTTCCTATTTAGACCAGGAATTGAATAATAAATTGCCTTTAGCAATTCCCGGCTGGTATGCAGATTTTCCTGATCCTCATAATTTCGCACAGGCATTTATGTCCAGTGATGGCAGAATGGCGTCACAAAGAGGTGAAAATTATAGTGAATGGGCCAGGGAAAATGAAATAGATAAACTTATTGATGAAGCCCTGGAAACACAGGAGATGTCAGAGAGAGTAGAGATATATCAGGAAATGAACGAAATAGCTTATGAAAATGCTATAGATCTATTTATTGCTCAACCTCAGACTCATCAAGTAAAAGGAGACTGGGTAGACAATTTTGCTTATAATGCGATGTATGCTGTCATAGATTATTACAGACTGGACAAATAAGTTAAGTCAAATAATATGTGTAGTATTAAATCCTGTGCTTGCAAAAAGCACAGGATTTAATTATTATAATAGAAGACATATAAACTGGATTATTATATAAAAAGGAGGCATAATTATGACCCGGTTGTATTACCCCCCTAATTCAGAACTGCGAGATTTATGGGAGGGAAGAGTCGACCATCGGGAAAACTTTAAATCTTTTCGCTGGCATCAGTGGGTGGAGTTTATTGATCTTAATCAGGATTTAAATAAAATAACCGGTGCTAAAAAAGGAATTTGTTTTCTAGGTTTTAAATGTGATAAAGGTGTTGTAAAAAACAAAGGCAGGGCCGGAGCTTCCCAGGGTCCTTCCAGTATTAGAAAAGAGATGGCCAACTTTCCCTGTAGATTTGACAAAAGTTTTAAACTTTATGATGCGGGAGATGTTATTAGTTATGACCACAGTTTAGCAGAAACTCAAAAGGCACTGGCTCAGATGGTGGAAAAGATTAAAAAACTAAATCTCTTTCCTGTTTTACTGGGTGGGGGACATGAGATAGCCTTTGGTCATTATCAGGGGCTTCTTAATTCATTAAGTTCTAAGGAAGGTGTTAGGGAAAGTGCTCCCGGTATAATTAATTTTGATGCTCACTTTGATCTGAGACCCTATCCTGATGGTGGAAATTCAGGGACAATGTTTCGCCAGATAGCAGATCAATGTCAGGAAAAAGGATATGATTTTTCTTATTTCTGTCTGGGAATTCAGAAATCCGCTAATACCATCAGTTTATTTGAAAAGGCAGATGAACTGGGGGTTGAATATGTTCTGGCCAAAGACATAAATAGCTTTAATCTTATAAATATACTGGAAAGCCTTGATAAATTTATATTTGAGCAGGATCATATTTATTTCACTATTTGTACAGATGTTTTTTCTTCAGCCTATGCTCCAGGTGTTAGTGCGGCCCATCCTCTGGGCATAGAACCGGAGATAGGTTTAAAATTAATCAAACATATTATTAAATCAAATAAGGTGATAAGTTTTGATATAGCGGAGGTCTCCCCCAGGTTTGATATGGATAATGTCACCTCTTACCTGGCAGCAATTATAATATTTGCAATAATAGATACAATAGTGGGGAATGAGTAGTCAAATCGCCTGTGTTCGTCAAAAAAATTAGAATCAATATAATTATTGACTCTTTTTTGACGTTAAACATTTATAATTATTGTGACAATTAAAAATAAACTAAATTATTGATGAAATAGAAAGGGGAGAAGTTAGATGGATTTTGATGTGGACAAAGCTATGAAAATTAAATTACCCGCTGAATTACCAAAAAAGACAGAATTTAAAGATGGTATCAGGAGAGCTCCCAAAAGAGAGTTGACTTTAAACAGAGAAGAGATGGAATTAGCTTTAAAGAATGCTTTAAGGTATATCCCCCCTGAATTACATGAAAAATTAGCTCCAG
>CAZSTU010000230.1:0-4957 GCA_964609745.1 uncultured Halanaerobiaceae bacterium | reverse complement strand
TATTAATATAAGATTTCTATATTTTCAGGGGGATAAAAAATGTCTGTTCAAGAATCAGCAGTTGACTTAATTATCCTGGAGACTGAAACATTCATACTCCATATAAAGGGAAAACCGATCCATCCCCGGGTCAATAAAATATATGAAGGTACAGGGGATAATTATCAGGCTCTTCTCCAGATTACTCATTCTACTCAAAAACCAGCTAAATTTAAATGTTATGATCCCCAAAAGGATGTCATGCAATCAATGCTGGATGAAGATAAAAATATAAAAAGGGAAAGAATTTATCCTGTTTTCTATGAAGAACAGGATTATCAGATATATATTGAGGGGAAGGGATCTTCAGATATATCTTTTTATCATGACAATATACTGATTAGAGATGCGGTCAGTTCCATGCCTAATAAAGATAATATCCTCTGGGGTAATATTAACTTCAGGAGTGATGTGGGGTATTCAGAGCTTGTTATAGAAGGTCAATATGAAATACTGTTAAAATTAAAAATAGAAGTTTTTCCAACTAAAATAGATTATCGTCATGATTATAATCAACTGCTCAAAGAAGTAAATCAGGAAGTGTATAACCTGGCCTATGACTTTTTACGCAGGACCTTTCAGGGAATGAATATAAAAGAAGCCGATAAAGTAAGTGATGTAGAGTTTTTTCAGATCTTGCAGGCTGTATTCACTGATTTCATGAAAGCCTTTCACCGTATTCAACGCTCTCCGCATCATCGCCTGCAGCAGACAAAAGAGGTATTACCCGCTTCCCGGGTCAAAAAGACCAATCGTCAGAGTATAAAGTGGCTGAAGAAAAACCTGCAGTATTATGATCAAAAAAGAGAATTACCGGTTAAGATGTTAAATATTGATAAACAGATCAGCTTTAATACTTTTGAGAATAAATTTGTAAAATGGATTGTCTTTCAATTGATTAAAAAGCTGACCAATTTTAAAGAAAGTTACCGCAAAGCAAAAAATGATGAGAAAGTAGACCAGCAGCTTCTGGATAAAATAGATAATATGATAGGGGAACTTGACTATTTAATTTACCATACCTTCCTTGAGGAAGTAGGGGAATTACATAAAATTGATTCATTGACTCTTGTGCTTCAAATGGCTCCCGGTTATAAGGAGATCTATCGTTATTATCTTATGCTTTTAAAAGGACTTTCTCTTGAAGGTGAACTCACCCGGCTTTCCATGAAACAGCTCTGGCGGCTTTATGAATACTGGTGTTATCTTAAGTTAAATAGAATACTCAAAGAAAATGAGGATAAATACAGGCTGGTTAAAAGTAATTTAATTGATGTGGATTACTTGGGGATATATGTTACTCTCAATACCGGTCACAGGGCGGAAGTGAAATATGAGAATAAGGAGACGGGAGAATGTTTTTCTCTCATCTATAATCATAAGTACAGTAATGAACGAGAAGGAATAACAACAGCTCAAAAGCCAGATAATATTCTTTCTCTAGAGAAAAAGGATCTGACTTCACAGGATAAGGTAGAATACAAATTTGTCTTTGATGCTAAATATAGGCTTGACCCCGGTGATGAAAAAAAGTATGGTCCAGGCCCGGAAGAAGACACTATCAATACCATGCACCGCTATCGTGATGCTATTGTCAGTAGAGATAAAAGTGATTACAGCAGAGAAATGGTGGGAGCATATGTACTTTTTCCCTATGATAATGAAGAAAAATTTAAAAATCATCCATATTATAAAAGCATTGAAAAGGTAAATGTAGGGGCCTTTCCCTTTCTCCCGGATCATACAGATTTAGTTAAAGAATTTCTTGATAATATTATTCAAGAAACTTCACTGGGTAATTTTGAGAGGAATGTGCTACCTCAGGGCACGGAAGATTATCAGCAGACCATAAAATTTAAACAGGATGTAATGGTTGGTTCCCTTCGGGGAAAAGAACAGCTGGAATATTGTAAAGAAAATAATCTTTATTATATCCCATATAACAGCAGTTTATTACAGCATAACCTGAAATATGTTGCCCTCTATCAAAGTAAAGAAAAATTTAATAGTAATAGTGGAATAAAATATTATGGGATTATAAACAACATTGAAATTAAACAGAGAAGTGAAATAAATACTCCCTATTCCAGCGGTAGAAAAGACAAGAAATATATAATATTTCAGGTAAATGAATGGCAGGAACTTAAACAGTCTATACAGCCTGAGGGATATGGAGTGAGAAGATATATTTATACTAATTATATGCTACTCAAAAAAGCAGATACCCTGCCCGAATTGAGTCTTCAGACTGTAAAACAGTGGCGAATCTGGCTGGAATTAAAGAGAATGAAAAAGGAGATTAAGGTCAAGTTGGCGAACTATAAAATAGATGATATTGATAATATTGCTGGATTTGAAATTGACGGAATAAGAGTAAAAATCAAAGGGGAAAAGATTATAACTGATAATAATAAGTATGATTCTGAGGATTGGACTTATCAGGATTTTTTAAATAGGCCGAGAAAGGTGCTTAAAGAGTTAATATCATATGATTAAAAAAGTGTGTTTTTTTCAGAGAGAAAAATGAATAAAAAATTAATATTTATACTGTATATCTTAGTATCTTTAGTTGTATTTAATATGGGGAATATTATACTGGTCCAGTCTGGAGAGGAAGACAAAAGTACATATGAACAAATAGTGGAAGAACATTCATTTGAAAAAATGTCTACATAGAAAGAATCCAATTAAAGGGGGTTGAGTTTTTGAAAAAGATAGTAAGTCTCTTTACTCTGTTTTTAACTTTTTTATTAATTTTTAGCATAAATTTAAGAAGTGTAGAAGCAGAGAAGTCATACAGAATTAATAATTGCATTTTCCTTATGTGATTTTTTTGTATCAGGGAATTGGAATAATCCCCACAATCTTTTCTTTAGCAGGTTTTACAATGTCTATTATTGCACAGACTTTTATAATTACCTGGTTTTATAATAATACCAAAAGTGTTTTTATAACCATTTTGCTTCACGCCTGGCTAAACACATCTACAACATATATTTTAGGCAATATCACTATATCAAATCCTATGATGGGAATTATTCCAGGTTTAGTTACCTGGGCTATAGTTTTTGTTTTATTAAAAATATATGGTGGAGAAACTTTAACTAAAGTGTATTGAATCATGCTATGGTATTTACTGAATAAATCTTTATAATGATAGGGCTAATAGAACCCCGGGATCCAATGGGGGCACTGGCTCTTTCATAATTGTGGAGGTTAAAAATGAATATATATTTAGATTTGTTTTCTGGAATAACAGAAGAAAAATTACTTGGAGCACTATTAGACCTGGGACTTGAAGTAGATAAATTAAAAAAAGAATTATTAAAATTAAATATAATTGATGAACTAGTAATAAAAAGAAAATATCTAACTAAAAAGAAAATAAAAGCAAGTTATGTTGAACTTGATTTTAATGAAAAAGAAAAGAACTTTGATTTAGATAAAATTATTAGCTTTATTGGAAAAACTTCTTTACCAACTGATATAAAAGAAAAAGCTGAAAATATCTTTTTAACATTAGCTAAAGCTGAAGCAAAAGTTTTTTTTAATGATCAAAATAAAGTTAACTTTTATAATACTACCCTGGAAAATATTATTTATGTACTTTCAATTTTAATCTCTTTAAAAATTTTAGAAGTTGAAAAAATATTTGCTTCTTTTATACATTCAGGAAATGGATATTTTAAAACTTCAGAAGGCAAAGTTCCTATACCTTTACCATTAACACAAGAACTTTTAGAAGATTTACCTCATTATTCTAAAAATATAAATAGTAAATTGAACTCACCTTTATCAATAGCTTTACTTAGTAACATAGTTGATGATTTTGGGCCAAGAAATAATATGAAAATAATTAAAACAGGTTATGGAGCAGCTAAAAAAGATCTTGAAATACCTAATCTTTTACGAGTTAACTTAATAGAAAATGGCGAAAAAACTAAGGAAAAATTATTTAATAAATATTATCAAACTTCAAATAAACGAGATTTAAGTTTTAAGAAGATTGGAATAATCAGAACTCCATATAAAGATAATGCCCCTTTTCAACCACCTAAAAATGAAAAAAATGATAATTTTTATATTAAATTAAATAAAAAGTATCTAAAAGCTCTTAATGAATTAGAAAAATTCAAATATATTTATTTGTTATATTATCTAAATTTGAGTAATGATAATCCTGATTTAGATGTTAAACCTCCCTGGACTAATGGCAAAAAAGTAGGGCTATTTGCAAGTAGATCACCAAATAGATTTAATCCTATAGGTTTAAGTGTTGTAGAGTTAGATAGAATTGAAGGTGATAAAATATATATTTCAAGTCTAGATGCCTTTGATAAAACACCTTTATTAGATATTAAACCATATATAAAAGGTTTAGATAATAAAAATGATGCAAATTATGGGTGGTTAGATAAAGATAGTCTTGAACATCTAGAACTTCATATAAAAGGTATTCCTCATTAATATAATTTTTCTGGGGATACAGTGGTTATTTTGCTGGGATAACTGGCTAAAAGTGGTGCTGCCATGATTTTGTGTTCTGGAAGTATCGGTATCATTGATGGAATTATACCTCCTCTGGCTGAGTTTTTAGAATATAGTGAAAGGGCAGGACTTGGATCTGATCAGGCTTCGGGTAATAATTGTAATAATATGTTTAATGAAATGAAATTTACTTCAATATTGAACAAATGTAGAGTTCAAGACCCATCGGTATTTCCGGCAGGAAAAATCCTTAGATTGGCTACTATAGAAGGAGCTCGTGCGGTTGGTCTTGATCATGAGGTGGGGTCTCTGGAAAAAGGTAAAAAGGCGGATATTATTCTTATTGACTTTAATCACCCCAATCTCTGTCCCATTGTACAAAAACCAATTAGAAATATTGTTCCCAATCTGGTTTATTCTGCCAGGGGTC
>CAZSTU010000229.1:0-4978 GCA_964609745.1 uncultured Halanaerobiaceae bacterium | reverse complement strand
AAAATGGTGCCAGTATTATTTACGGTCTGGATGAAATCTGCAGCCGTCAGAAGGAAGGCAGGGGCTTTAATCCCGAATATGGTTTGCTCGGTTCCAATAAGGCTTCCGAAAAAAAGCTTAAACTCTTCCCGCGGGAGGGGGATAAATTTGTCAGAGAGGTACAGGAAAAGTTAGTAGCCGAAACCGGCAAACAGATAGAAGTCATGATCTATGGAGATGGAGCCTTTAAGGACCCGGTCGGGAAGATCTGGGAACTGGCCGACCCGGTGGTTTCACCTGCCCATACAGAAGGTCTGGAGGGAACTCCCAATGAGGTAAAATTGAAGTATCTGGCCGATAATGATCTGGAAGATCTGGAAGGAGAAGAACTCCTGGAAGCCATGAAGGCGGAAATCCGGGAAAAGGAATCGGATCTGGTGGGAGAACTAAAAGCTCAGGGCACAACCCCCCGGCAGCTGACCGATTTATTGGGCAGTCTCAGTGATCTGGTCAGTGGTAGTGGGGATAAAGGAACTCCGATTGTCCTCATCCAGGGCTATTTTGATAATCTGGCCAGTGAGTGAAATATGGTTAACAATTAAATCAAAAGTAATAAACTTAACCTGATAGCCTGTGGTACCTGGCATCAGGTTAAGTTACTTTCTATAGCTTTTTGTACCGTTTTTCCCGGTAGACTTGTTCCGTGGAGTGTCAAAGTAAAAATTTACTAGAGATATGTATTTAATATGATATAATAAAAATAAATTGAAAGATAAGCAAAAGAGGGAGGGAAGTTTTTTGGCCTGGATAAAAATGGTTGAAGAAAGTGAAGCGGATGGCAAACTAAAAAAGCTGTATGATAAAATAATGAATCCTGAAAACAATAAAGTAGCAAATATACTAAAGGTTCATTCTTTGAATCCTGAGGTGCTTGAGGCTCATTTAAAATTGTATAAAACAATCATGTTTGGTAAATCTAAAATTAGTAGAAGGCAGAGAGAGATGATAGCTGTTGTTGTGTCAGGAGTAAATTCCTGTCATTACTGAATAGAGCATCACGGAGCGGCGCTTCGTAAGTTAATTGATAATGAAGATGATATTTTAGAACGTATCTTATTTTAATTATGTAAATAGAATTGCTGATGGACTGGGTATTGAAATTGAAGAAATATTACCGGGAACTTGAAGCTGAAATTCTATGGAAAGCGGGAGTATTTGCATAATTAGCTAAAATAATTTGACAAAATAGCTATTATAGCTTAGAATAATAAGTACAAAGTAGATAGAGGTGTTATTATGAGGGTGAACAGCACAGATTTACAGAATGCTTTTGGGAGATACCTGTCCCTGGTGGAAAAGGAAGATGTTATTATCGTTAAAAACGGAGAAACTGTTGCAAAACTTATTCAGTATAGTGATCCAGAAGATTTTATTATCCATGAAGAAGCAAAACAATATAATAAAAACAAAAAAATAAGTTATGAAGAATATATATCACTGGTAAATTCATCAGAACAAAGATATGAATTAATTGAAGGACAAATCTATTTACTGGCTTCCCCTGGCTATAACCATCAGATTGTGGTTAATGAAATATCGTGGCATTTTAACAATTATTTTCGGGGAAAGGATTGTCGTTCATTAACTGCACCTCTGGATGTTAGACTTTCCGGTTATGCACTAAAATTTGAAGAAGATCCCAATATTGTCCAGCCAGATATTTCAGTAATCTGTGATGGACAAAATGTTAATAAGGAAGATAAATATGAAGGTATACCGAGCTTAATTGTAGAAGTACTCTCACCTTCTACCAGAAGTAAGGATATGATCACCAAATTAAATCTTTATATGAAAAGTGGTGTTGCAGAATACTGGATTGTGGATCTGGAGAAGAAAAAAATAACCCAATATTCTTTTACTGAAGAAAGAGAACTGGACAATATATATTATTTTGGAAAAGGAGATATAATAGAAGCAAAAAATTTCGCAGGTTTAAAGTTATCTTTAGATGATATCTTTTCTGAAATATAGTTTGCCAACTACACTGATATAGGGGAAAAAAGGGAAGAATTTTCAAAAATCCCGCAAGTATTTTAAAGAGCATAATATGGAGAAAAGTTGAAACAGATGGCATAATATGGTATTATATTTTTATCAGGTTTGAAATGTAAGAACTGGATTGTTCATATTAGGTGGGTGGCAGGGGAAAAGCTATCGTGGTAAGATTGAATGAAGTCAACGATTAAATTACTAATTTACCTGGGGGGGAGTCAGATGGAAGAGCAAAAATTATTAGAGAAAATATGGGGAAAGGTACAGAAAATTGATGGTTTAAAGAAAGATATTGCTGATTTGAAAGAAGAAACAGGCACTATGAAAAGGGATATTACTGATTTGAAAGAAGAGACAGGTAATTTGAAAATAGATATTAATGAATTAAGAAATGAAACAAGTGATTTAAAGAAAGATATTAAGGATTTAAAAAATGAAACAGGCACTATGAAAAGAGATATTACTGATTTGAAAGAAGAAACAGGTAATTTGAAAATAGATATCACTGACTTAAGAAGTGAAACAGGTAGTTTAAAGAAAGATATTGCTGACTTAAAAAATGGACAAAAAGAAATCAAAAAAATAATGAAAAGTGAATTTAAGCAAATACATCAGGCGATAGACGACTTAAATAAAACACAGAATGATTTAATTGATAAAGTTGAGTTGATCTTCACCGAAATAGATTATAATAGAGAGCATATCAAAAGAATTGAGAAAGAAGTTGATATTAGGGGGATTGTACGGGAAAACTCATTAAATAATGAGGATTATCAGGAATACAGAAGGGATTTACATGAAAAATCATGAATAAGGTTGAACCAATCCGCGATAAAAATAAAATTAAAGAAATAAAAAATATTTTAAAGAAAAAAAGCGACCGCAATTATATGATTTTTGTCTTAGGAATTAATACAGGTTTAAGAATCGGTGATTTATTGAGATTAAAGGTTGAAAACGTAAAAAATAAAAGCCATATTATCATCAAAGAACAAAAAACATCCAAAAATAAGCAGTTCTTGATCAACTCCAATTTGCGGAAAGAGATTGATAAATATATTGAAGGTATGGCTGATGAGGAATATTTGTTTCAGAGTAGAGTTGGTGACAACAAACCATTATCACGATTTCAGGCTTATAGAATATTGAGTGCCGCCGGTGAAGAAGCTGGTCTTGCTAGAATTGCCTGTCATTCTACAAGAAAGACATTTGGCTATCATCATTACCGGAGATATAAAGATGTCGCCTTACTGCAGAAACTTTTTAATCATTCTTCACCTGCGATCACTTTAGATTATATTGGTATTACCCAGGATATAATTGATGATTCTATTGAGGATTTTAATTTGTAGGTTTGAAGCAGGAGTGATCTGGATCTGGGAGTTTTGTTTTAACCGGGGTTGAAAAATGATATAAATGAAATTGATTTTCGAATAAAATTTAAGGACAATATTTAGCAGTTTTTTAAGGTAAAAGATATGGACCTGGTTTTTACAGCAAACAGGATTAAAATGGCTTTTAAGATTGTGACTGAAGGGAAAGAGGAAGAAAAAAAGAGAGTTAAATAAATTAAGGAGATGAACATAAAATTGCAAAGCCTCTGAAAAAGGCTGAGTCTCCAATTTTGTATTAATTAACCCGGAAGGTAAGGAGTGAAACATAGTGAAAGAATTTAACACTACCGGTGTCTGTATCCCCGAAAAACATTATATGGTTGATATCAGTAATAAACTAGCTCAAATAGAAGAAATGGTTGAAAAAGGAAGATATTTTACTATCAACAGACCGCGGCAGTATGGGAAGACTACTACTCTTTATTTACTAACAAAAAAATTATCAAATAGGGGTTATCTGGTTTTTAAAATGAGTTTTGAAGCAAAAAGCAGCAAAATATTTTCTGCTGAAGAAATATTCGTTAAAAGTTTTATGAAAGGAATTAAAAGAAATATAAGATTAAGGGCCACAAATAACAAAGAAAAATTGTTAAATTTGTTCAATGATAATAAAGACACGATAAATAATCTGGAAGAACTGGATGAATTTATTGGGGAGCTGGTAAAAGAGTCTAAAAAGAGAGTTGTTTTAATGATTGATGAAGTGGATAAAAGCAGCAACAACCAGCTCTTTTTGGATTTTCTGGGTATATTACGGAATAAATATCTTCTCAGAGAACAGGGAGAAGATAATACTTTCCATAGTGTTATTTTGGCCGGGGTTTATGATGTGAAAAATCTTAAAATAAAAATAAGGCCTAAAGAAGAGGAGAAATATAACAGCCCCTGGAATATAGCAGTTGACTTTGAAGTGGAAATGGATTTTAATGTAGAAGAGATTTCCACTATGCTGAGAGATTATCAGAACGATAAAGATGTAGACATGAACATTGAAAAAATAGCCAATAGAATACATTATTATACCTCTGGTCAGCCCTTTCTGACAAGTAAACTGGCCCAGATCATTGATCAAAAAATCCTGCCTGAAAAAGATAAGCAGGAATGGCAGCTGACCGATGTTGAAAAAGCAGTTAATATATTGTTAAAGAAAACAAATACCAATTTTAAGAGTTTGATTAAAAATATAGAGAATAACAATGATTTATACAATTTAGTTAAAAGAATTGTTATAGAGGGAGAAAATATTTTACATGTTGAAACAGATAATATAATCTCTCTGGGTACAATCCTGGGACTTTTTGCAGAAAAAGATGAAGCCTGTATAATTCACAATCGGATTTATGAACAGATAATATATAAACATATGGAGATGAAAGTAATAAGGGAAAATAAATTTGAAGGTGCTTCTGCTTATAATTTCCGGGATAACTTTATTTCAGCTACAGACAAATTAGATATGGAAAAGGTGCTATTAAAATTCCAGCAGTTCATAAAAGAGGAATACAGTGATAAAGATATAGAGTTTTTAGAAAGAAATGGTCGTTTATTGTTCC
>CAZSTU010000228.1:0-4997 GCA_964609745.1 uncultured Halanaerobiaceae bacterium | reverse complement strand
ATCTTTCGTCACCGGGAAAAAGTTAACATAACAGTACATCTTACACCTCAATCAAAACAATAAAAAGCAAAACAAACTCACTTCGCTTTGCTCCGTTCAGACAGGTGTTTTGCTGACCGTTTTATTGTTTTTCAATCGGTGAAGGCACTTTTTCAAGGTGACTCCAGAATGTAATTGTAATACTTTAGATGAGCTATTACATGTTCATATGCAATTACATCTTTCGTCACCGGGATAAAGCTTTTTAAAAGTACTCCATATTATAATTATAATACAGTCTATAATTATAGCATACTTTAATCATAATAAAGGAGGAATTCAATTATGGATGCAGAAAAATTATTAAGAGAAAGAAGAACTATTAGAGAATATACTGATCAGGAAATTGACAGTAAAACCCTGGAAAATATAGTAGATATTGCCCGCTTTGCTCCTACAGGAAATAATGTTCAGCCCTGGGAGATGGTGGTTGTAACTGATGAAAAAAAGCTGAAAAAGATAACAGATTATAAAGACCAGAATAGAAGTGCTAAAGCTGCTATTGGTGTCTTTATGGAAGATAAAAAGCATAATGTAAAAGATGCCTCTGCTTTGACCACCTATCTTAATCTGGCAGCTACCGCTGAAGGTCTTGGTGCCTGCTGGTTGAATGTCTATCAAAAAGAATATGAAGATGAGATCAAGGAAATGCTCAATGTCCCTGAAGAATATACTTTGTTTTCCTTTGTAACACTGGGTTATCCTGCAGAAGATCCGGAAGTAGAAAAAAGAGATCTTGGTGATGTTATACACCGGGAAGAATTTTAACTAATTTTAACTAAAGAACAATAATCACCCCGGTCTGCTTTCAGACCGGCCGGGGTGTTATTTAAATCATATTTTTTTGCAGGCGTTATATGAGGTCGGGAATAACGCTATAATCCTTAACGCTATAATCCTTATAAAGAAAGGAATCAAAAAAATGAAAGTATTGCAGGAAATTTTGAGTACTATTGAAAAAAGAGCTAAAAAGACAGCTGTGAAAGATGTGAGAATAGGGCCATTCTGGACAGCTGTGAAGACTCTTTATGGTGGAATGGCTTCTACCTTTTTCAAACATGAACCGGGGATGAAACCTCCTATTCCGGAACCGGGTAAATTAACTGATAAATCGGCCCTTGAATTATGTAGATGGGCTGATTCTGAGAATATGCTGAGATCTTCTCTGGGATTGGCTGCCATTAATTCCATGCTGGAAGTAAATCTGGATGACTACAGGGAGGTAAATGCTGGTGATTTGTTGCTGGCAGAAGGTGAGGACAAAAATGTAACTGTTGTCGGTCATTTCCCCTTTATTAAAAAGCTGCAGACAGTGGCAAAAAATCTCTGGGTACTGGAAAAAAGACCACAACCTGGAGATCTGCCGGCAGATAAAGCGCCGGAGGTTATCCCTGAGTCAGATATTATAGCCATTACCAGCACAACTTTGCTTAATAATACTTTTACAGAGTTGATCGAATTATGTCCTGAATCATCACTGGTAATGATGCTGGGCCCGACCACACCTCTTTCACCGGTCTTATTTGATTATAATATTGATATTATCTCCGGCACAAGGGTGGTCGCACCGGAAGTGGTTTTAAAGATGGTCAGTGAAGGAGTAGTTTTCAGACAGATGCACGGTAAGGGAATAAAATTATTAACAACATTTAAAAATTAAAAAGAGAGGAGATAATAAATTATGAAATTTAATAAAGTGAACATATTACTAATTACTGTACTATTGCTGGCTGTGATGATTGCACCAATTAAGGCCCGGGCGGGCCGGACTGTGGAAGATATGAAGGGCAGAGAAGTTGAACTGCCGGATAAGGTAGAAAGGGTGGCTACCGCTTACACCCCGGCTACCCAGTTTGTACTGGCCCTGGGTATGGAAGATAAACTGGTAGCAGCTGCTACAGGTAAACCCAATCAGAAGGTATTTGATCAACTGGCACCGGAAGTGGAAGAACTGCCAGGAATATCTGAAGATAAAACTGGAGTTAACCTGGAATCTGCCGGTGAGGTTGACCCTGACCTTGTTATACTTTCCCCACATGGTGGCTCAAAGGAAACTGCAGAAAAACTTGAGCAGCTGGGTATTGCCTCTATTATCATAAATCCTGAAGGATTTTCTTTAATGAGAGAGACTGTAAATCTATTGGGTGAAGCCTTAAATGCTCAAAAACAGGCTGTAAAAATTGATAAACAGTATGAAAAAATTGTTGAGCTTACAGAAAGAGCGGAAAATATCCCAAAAGAGGAGAAAAAGAAAGTGTATTTTGCCAACTCAGAGCTGCTGGATACTGTTGGGGATAATATGTTGCAGTCTGATTTAATTGAAATGGCTGGAGGTATTAATCCTGCTGCTGAATCCAAAGAAGGTTTTGTAGAAACTTCTCCCGAACAGCTTATGGCCTGGGACCCTGATTGTATTATCGTTTCTAAATTTTATCGGGATGAACTGTCATCTATTAGTGATAAATCACAGTATAGTGGGATTACTGCTGTCAGGGAGGAAAATATTGCAAGAATCCCTTCCAATCTTGAACCCTGGGATTATCCCAGCCCTGCTTCCGGTTTGATACCATTATGGCTGGCGGAAAAGCTTTATCCAAAAAAATATGAAGATATTGAGCTTACAGAAATTGTGAATGATTTTTATAAAACACTTTATGGCAGTACTTTTAACGAACTTAATGGTGAATTATAATGAAAGAGTTAAAGGGTCAGAAAGGAGAAAAAGCAAAAAAGAAGATACTTTTTTTAACACTGCTGGCCCTGATTGTAACCTTTGTTTTTTCTCTGTTTATAGGCAGATATAATATTTCGCCACTGGAGATAAAGGAAGCTATTGGCCAGTTATTGCAGGGTAAAAGTCCGGGGGAAATTAATTTTCAGGACTGGCGGGTACTGTATTTTATCCGGCTTCCCCGCATTATCCTGGTCACAGCTGTGGGCTCAGCCCTGGCTGCTACAGGAGCGGTTTATCAGAGTATATTTTATAATCCGCTGGTATCGCCTGATATACTGGGAGTCAGCGCTGGAGCAGGTTTTGGAGTAGCCCTCGGCATGCTGGTTGGTGGAGGTTCATTACCGTTAATATATCTACTGGCCTTTATCAGCGGTCTGGTGGCTGTCTTCACCACCTATTTTATTGCGGTTATGAGCCGCGGCCAGGGAATTATGAAGATGGTGCTGGCCGGTATTGTGGTCACCTCTCTGTTTAATGCCATGCTTTCTATATTGAAGTATCTGGCAGATCCCATGGACCAGCTGCCGGGCATTGTTTTCTGGCTTATGGGCGGCTTTAGCCGCAGTGGCTGGAGAGAGGTGGGAGTTGTACTGCCCTTTGCCCTTATAGGCCTGGCTATTATCTTTTATCTGCGCTGGTATCTCAATGTAATGTCTATGGGGGAAGAGGAAGCATTATCCCTGGGAGTTAATGTTAAGGTACTGCGTATTTTACTGGTATTTTTTAGTACACTAATGGTCTCGGCTTCAGTGGCCACAACCGGGCAGATAACCTGGCTGGGACTGGTTGTCCCCCATATTGCCCGCTTTATGATTGGCTCTGATCACCGGCTTATGATACCTGAAGCCATGCTGTTAGGTCCGGCTCTGCTTCTTATTATGGACAATCTGGCCCGGACTCTGACTGCGGCCGAGATCCCCATAAGCATTATCACGGCCTTTGTGGGAGCACCGTTTTTTGCCTATTTATTAATTACCAGGGGGGAAAGCGGCTGGAGTTAAAAAAGGAGGTAATTGATGTGACATGGACCCCAAAAGAAATTGACTGGTATGATAGGGCTCTATCTGCCGGTAATTACCCGGAAAATATAATAGACTTTATGGATAAAAAGTTAGAAGAAAAAAATAATATACTCGATATAGGCTGCGGTATAGGTACCTTTGCTCTACCTCTGGCCAGAAGGGGCTTTAGCGTCACAGCCCTGGATCAGTCCCGTCCCGCACTCAACTTTTTATCTAAAAAAAGCCGGGAAAATAAATTAACTGATTTAATAGAAGTTAAATATGGAGACTGGCATAAGTTAAAAGGGGTTAAAAATAAATGGGATGAAATTATAACTGCCTATACCGGGCAGGAAATTGTAGGCAAGGTAGCTTCTCTTGAAAAAATGAACCGGGCTGCCGCCAGTAAAGTCTTTCTTTTGGTACCGGGGGAGAGTATAAAACATTCTTTTGACAGTGATAAGTTGTTCAAAAGACTGGGGCGCAAATTGCGGTATCACCGCTGTTATTATCGTGATGTGGAAAAAGTTTTAAAGAAAATGGGAATTGATTTTAAAAAAAGACATTTTCATTATTATTTTGGCCAGCCCTTCAAAAATTTCGGGGAAGCAGTTGATTTTTTCAGCAATCATTATAAAATAGTAGATAAAGAAGGAATAAAGGTACTGCGTGATTTTTTGCAAAAAAGACTTATTAAAAAAAATAATAAACTCTGGATTAATAATTATAAAAAGAGTACATTATTTTTCTGGCAGGTAAAGGAAGAAAGGCAGGTGTTAAAACAGTGATTAAAGCTAAAAATATAGATTATGACTATCAACATTCAAATGTGTTAAACAATGTTAATTTAGTTGCAGACAGTAGACAATTAACCTGTCTTCTGGGGGCCAATGGTTCGCGCAATACTACTATTTTGAAATTGATGAATGGTATTTTAAAGCAGGACAGGGGAGAGATAGTCATTGATGGTAAAGATTTAAGGGAACTTAAAAGAAAAGAGATTGCCCGCCTTGTCAGTATGGTGCCCCAGGAACACAGAGCAGTCTTTTCCTATGACAGCAGGGATGTTGTGGCCATGGGGGTAACGCCCTACCTGCAGCGGGGAAGACAACCAGAGCCGGAAGTTTACAGTAAGGCTGAAAAACTTATGGATAAATTAAACATAGGACATCTGGCTTACAGGAGTTATAATAATTTAAGTGGTGGGGAACGACAGCTGGTAC
>CAZSTU010000227.1:0-5001 GCA_964609745.1 uncultured Halanaerobiaceae bacterium | reverse complement strand
TTAAGTTATCAACCCTGCCCTGAGGTATAGGTTGAATTACAACGGAACTACCATTAAATATACCATTTTTGTTCATTTCATGAAACATCCAGTTGACAAAACCGCGGAGGAAATTACCCTCTCCGAACTGGCTAACTTTTTCTGGCAACTCTAAAATTCCCTGTTTAAAATCTGCTATTTTTGTACCCAGTAAATTTTCTGTTACAAATTTTTCATTTAGTTGAGGTAACTTTTTTTTCATACTACAATTCACTCCTTTTTAAAGTTTAAATTTTATAATCATTAACTTCCCTATCACTACAGGATTGAAAACATTTTCAAGAAAAATTCTTCAATTAATTATAACATATACCTTTTTATTTGTAAATTAATTTAACCGCAAAATATCCAGTAAAAAACCCGGATCACTCCGGGATTTTTTCATAAATTAATTTTTTTCCGACTCCACATCAATAGTTCCATTGGTAACAGCAAACCTACCTTCACGAACAAACTGGACAATTTTTTCCCGGGGTACACCAGTATCTTCATGAATCTGGTCAACACTGGAATTGGGATTTTCCCAGAGATAATTATTAACTTTTTTATATACTTTTTTTTCTCTTTCACGACATTCTTCACACAATTCAGTTGGTTGAGTATGTAATTTACCACAATTTAAGCAATTTCTAAGCAATAGTAGCCCTCCTGTTTCCAGAACAGTTTCCTCATAGTATTTATTATATTTATTTTAATGTATTATATCATAATCTGGAAGCAATATAAATAATAATATTTATGCAAGGACAAAATCTTTATTTTCGCGTTTGGCCACATACATTGCTTCATCAGCTTTTTTCATTAAATCCTCAATATCCCTTCCGTTTTCCGGGTAAACACTAATTCCCAGACTTATATTTATCTCAATTTCTTTTTCCTCTATATGCAGTGGAGACTCAAAATTTTTAACTATTCTTTCGATAACATTTATAATTTCATCTCTGGTAGAAATATCAGAAAAAGCAATAATAAATTCATCACCTCCCATGCGAGCCAACAAGTCGTTTTTACGCAGTCCTTCCTTCAGTCTCGACGAAACTTTCTTTATTACCATATCACCTGTGGTATGACCGTATTTATCATTAATATCTTTGAATTTGTCGATATCCAGAAAGGCAATACAGGTCTGACGTCGCTTTTTAGGCTGATCTTTTATCAAATCATTAATTTTTTCCAGGAAAGCCTTCCTGTTTAAAAGGTCAGTAAGCTGGTCATGATAAGCTATATATTCAAATTTTTTCAATAAGTAATATACTATTATAACAAAAATAAGAACAGCTAAGACCATAATAAAACCATTTATTATAAATAAATCCCTGTTTCTTCTAACTTCCTGAAGGAGAACCTTATCACTGTAAGTAATTCCTGCCACATAAGAGTGCCATTGCTGGTCATCTTCACTTGAGGAAATTAATGCCGGAAAAAATTTCTTTGTTACATTGTAACCATTTTTCTTAAGTACCTTCTTTTGAACACTTTCCTGTTTAATCGCTTCTACAGACAACTTTTCTTCTAGTTCAGGAACATCTGGATCAAGAAATGGTTTTTTGTCCTTCCTTAATTTTGCCACTCCCATGTTCTCCATTTCCACACTGTAGAAAGAAATATCTTCAACCTGGTCATACTCTTCAGTTAGTTCCGAGGCATCTTTGTAAATATTCATATTTTCCAGTATTGGATATCTTTCCTGAACCTCTATACTCAATTCCAGAAGATACCGATTGTCCGGAGTAGGCATATAGCTGTATTTCTTAATATCCCCTCCAGTTGTAGAAAGATCCAGACGGTCTACAACAAATTCATCTCCTTTCATTCTTTTCCTTAAAACTCGGGCAAAACTGGAATACTGATAAGAATCAAGACCCAGATCATTACTGAAGGTGGTCCTAATGACTTCTAAATCTTGATTTATTATGTAAATTTCATAATCATCCATTTTTTCCTTTAAGGCCTGAAGGTCCCAGGATTCAACATCAGGATTTTCTCGATACTTTTCCACCATAAGCTGAGAATACTCTTCCATCTCTTGATTAAGCTGTTTTTCAGCAATGCTATAGGTGTTATTTACATTCTTTATAATCTTTGTTATATCTTCTTCTACGAGTTGCTGTATATTTATAAAATTATCTCCTAATATATTATGAATACTCCTATAATTGACATAAGAAATAAAAGAAATTATCAAAATAAAAATTAGCAACCCGGCAATCAATATACTTCTGGTAAATTTATTCATCTATTATATTCCCCCTGGACCCAAATATTTCGTTATCTATTATAAAATTGCTTATCAGTATAATTTTTATGACCTTGTTATTTATTATACTAAATATAGTTAACTTAAATCAACAATAATTTAAAATATATACTGCTATTTTGGACAAAAAAATAACCGCTATCCACTAAAGATAACGGAAATCAAAATATTCCTTAAAATTTATTATGAAATTATTGTTTTCCTTCATTAATATGTTTAGCTGTTTTGTAAGCATCATAAATATTCCAAATCCAGACAATGGGAAAAGTAATAAAACCAATAATGAACGAGAACAGAAAAGAATTGATTGCTTGAATAATCACAATAACTATCCCCTTTCCTATTTGTCCATTATAAATTTGTCCGACACCACCCCATAAAAAACTTAAAACGGCTGCTAATCCAGGACTTTTCTTGGATTGATTAACCATTTATATTTTCACCTCCTTTTAGTTTTTATAGTACTAATAAAAAAATAATGTTAATTTCTTTAAAATCCATGAAAGAAACCCCGTTTTAAGAACCGGGGTTTTGATTTTTAATATAATCACTTTATTGACTATATCTAATTTTTATTCTTTCAGAGTTAGTTTACTTCATAGACATTTAAATGAATACCATAGTAATTATTTAAAGGAACTGTAATAGTGGCTTCATTACCTGATTCCATTTCTTTATAATCAAAACGACCAGGAGCAGGGTTGCCACCAGGTGAACTATTATAATCCTGAACATATAAATTGGTAGTATCAGGTTCAAATTCCCATCCTTCTAGCTGAACTGTTATTTCTACATTGTCTCCACTTATTTCATCAAAACTGACAGAGCCAACATAGATATCTTGTCCGGCATAAATATCTGCACTACCATTTAATTCATCATATACCAGATAAGTTGCCCAGTTACCTCTGGGTGTATATCTATTGACACCAACATCATGAGCTGCCCAGGCGGTTTCACTGACAATTGGTTCAGAAATTAATTCTATTGTCCAGGAATCTTCTGCAGTATACTCATTCGAGAATCCATCTGGAGAAGCAGTTACTTCTGCTGTGTTAATAAATGGATTGGGATCATCCTCCGTAATGGTGTAGCTTTCATTATAAACTGCTTCTTCTCCATAATCCAGGCTGAAGTTTTCATTTAATCCAAGCATATCATCTGTCACTGTACCTTCAAGTAAAGGTGCATTATCTGAACTATCATTTGTGACAGTAATCGTATAATCAACCTCGTCTCCAACCTGGGCCTGATCAGTGTCAGCTTCTTTAGTTACCGATACTCCAGCTGTAAATAACTCTACTGTATGAGTATCTGAAGCACTGACTGTTGAGGAACTATCTCCATTTCCATCCACACTATAAATAGCTTCGACTTTATTTGTTAGAGAATCTCCAGAGCCTTCAGGGACTTCATGACTTATATTTACAGTTGCTTCTTCACCATAATCTAATACTTCTGGAAATTCAGAACTTATATCTCCAATAACATCATCTTCAACACTATCTCTTTCAAGATCAATATTACCTGTGTTACTAATTACAAAAGTATAATCTACTGAGTCTCCAGCTTTAGATAAATTATCACCTGTTTTTTCAATCTCGATTGATGGATCAGGTTCTGTTGCAGCCATAACATTTGTGGTAAAAAGCCCTCCAGTAATCATTAACAGGGTTAAAATTAAAACCATGGACTGAAACCTGCCCAAACATGGTATCTATGAAAGTCAATTCTATCAATGGAAAATAAATTAGTTGATTTAGTTGATATAGTTTAAAGGATTTTTGGTGAGATTTGCTTAATTAAATAAACAGGTGTTACAAATAGGTTTGAATTATTAAGGGGGATAATTTAATGGCTGAGATATCAGAAAAAGTAAGACTTGGTAAATCAAATTTAGAAATTACTACACTTGGGTTTGGTGCCTGGGCAATTGGTTCTCGGGGATATGGTGAAGTGTCCGATCAAAAAGCAAGAAAGGCACTGCAGATTTATCTTGATGCCGGGGGGAATTTTATTGATACAGCGACCCGTTATGGTAATAGTGAGGAAATAATCGGCAGAGTTTTAGAGAAGGATACTTATTCCCGGCCTGAAGTGATTATTGCGAGCAAGACACCTGAGTTAGAACCGGATAAAATCAGGGAGGAAGTTGAGGGAAGTTTAAAAAGGCTCAGGACTGATTATGTAGACCTGTACTATCTCCATGCCCCTCCTGAAGATAAAGATACTATGAACAGGATATTAGATGAATTCATGAAATTAAAAGAGGAAGGAAAGATTCTATCTATCGGAGCTTCTATCAAGGGGCCTAATGTCACAGAGAAGACAGTAAAACTATGTCAACAATATATAAAAACAGAGAAGGTAGATGTCCTGCAGGTGATCTTTAGTATTTTCAGGCAGAAGAACAGAGATATGTTTGATCTTGCTGACTCTTATGATGTGGGGATTGTAGGACGGACTGCCCTGGAAAGCGGTTTTCTCACCGGTAAATATAGACCAGGATACCGTTTTTCTGAGGATGACCACCGGCCGAGCTGGGGCCCGTCTCAACTGGACCCCCTTCTTCCTCTTTTTCCCCCCCTTTCCTCCTCCTTTTTTCCCCCCCCTTCTTCTCCTTTCTCTTCCTTTTCCTTCCCCTTTTCCCTTTCTTCCTCCTTCCTTTCTCTTTTTCTCTTCTTCTCTCCCCCCCTCCCTCCTTT
>CAZSTU010000226.1:0-5007 GCA_964609745.1 uncultured Halanaerobiaceae bacterium | reverse complement strand
TCTTTTTTAGAATCAACAATACTGGCCTTTTTTAATACCCCCAGATGTTTGGAAACAGAAGATTGACTCACATTTAATAGTTCAGTTAATTCACAAACACATCTATCTCCTTTTTCAACTAAAATGTCAATAATTTCTAACCTTGTTTTATGAGCTAAGGCTTTTGCAATATCAGCCCTGGCCTCATATATTCTTTTATTTATTGCTATCAACTCCTTTCTGTATTGTTTATAAAGTGTTTATGTTATTCACTTCACTTTTCTTTAATACTATATTATAATATTGGAATATAGTTGTCAAGGGTATTCGTAAATTTTTTAACATAAATAAAAGAGTTAACAGGAACCAGCATAAGTTATATAAAACCTGTTACAGATATAGACTGACATTAATTTCATACTTATAAATTTTGTTTATCCAGTTTCTGTACTACCATCTGCACAGGATCCCAGGGGCTACTTAAGGGAGGAGTATAACTTAAATCCAAATCACTAAATTCTTCTATTGTCATTTCATTATAAATAGCTGAAGCAAATATATCTATTCTTTTTGATACTTCAGCATTAATATTACCAAGTATCTGAGCTCCTAAAATTCTTCCAGAATTTTTATCAGCAACTACCTTCAACTGTAATTCATAAGCAGGTGGATAATATATTTTATGGTCCCAGGTGCTTGTTTCTGCTGTTACAATTTCAAAACCATTTTCTTTTGCTTCTTTTTCATCAAAACCAGTCCTTGCAATCACTGTATCAAAAATCTTTATAGATTGAGTACCAAGCGCACCAGCAAATTCTCTATCCTGACCACATATATTACTCCCTATAATTCTTCCATGCTTATGTGCTATAGAACCTAAAGCATAATAAGTATATTCTCCATTTATCGCATTCAAAGTTTCTACACAATCTCCACCAGCATAGATATCTTTTATATTAGTTTCCATTTTCTTATTTACTTTAAAAGCACCTTTATCTCCTATTTCTATTCCAGCTTTTTCGCCTAATTCGGTATTAGGTTTTGTCCCTACAGAAATTAAAACAATGTCAGTTTCTAACTCAAAATCATTACTTCCATAAACTTTCAAACTATCATCTTTCTTTTCAATACTCTCTACAGCTGTGCCAGTAATTATCCTGGCACCCTTATCTTCAAGTTTTTTTTGTACAATTCTTCTGAAAGGTTCAGCTACAGTATTTAAGACAGTATCTTCAAATTCTACTAAAGTAACTTCTAAACCTCTGCGGATAAGTGCTTCAGTCATCTCTAAACCTACATATCCGCCACCTACTATTACTGCACTTTCAGGATTATTATTTTTTAAGTATTTATCAAATTTAATACTATCTTCCATCCAGCGCATAAAAAATACTTCTTCTAAATCAATTTTTTCAATAGGGGGAACAATAGTTTTTCCTCCAGTACCTAAAACAAGTTTATCATATTCTATTTCAACTTCTTCACCATCATCTTTAACTGCTTTTAAAAGCTTTTTATCTGGATTTATATCTGTTACTTCTGTTTCTAACATTAAATCAATACCTGCATCTTTTATATCTTCACTATCTCTGTGAGCTAAATCCTGCCACTTCTCTACTTCCCCTCCCAGAAAAAAGGGTATACCACAAATACTAAAATTAGGAAAAGCATTATTAGCAATAACTAATGGCCTTATATCATCATCAAGTTCTCGAATCCTTAAAGCAGCAGAAATCCCAACATCACTAGCACCAATAATAACTACTTTTTTCATATTTTTAGTCTCCTCTCATAAAGTATTTATTTAATCAAATCCCAATCTATTAAATATACCAAAAGCTGTTTTTAAAATGATTTTTTTACCAGATAATTTTTCTTTATTTATTTTTTTAGAAATATAAATTTCCACCTCTTTATACTTCGTTTTTTCATAATCATTAATAAAATCAGACGGTGGCCTACCTAATTCAATTTGAGGAGTCATATCTACTGACTGTTGGCCACCACAACAACCTCTAATTGAATTTGTGTAAATATAGACTGCTCCTAAATTGTCAATAATATGATCATAAGCTTTATCTGTAATTTCTATATTCATATTTAACTCTCCGCCGGAAACCAGTGACGAGTTTTATTAGCAATTCTAACTAAAGCTAACATTACTGGAACCTCGACTAAAACACCAACCACCGTAGCAAGTGCCGCTCCAGAACCAAGACCAAATATCGAAATAGCAGTCGCTACTGCCAGTTCAAAGAAATTACTGGCTCCAATCATTCCTGCTGGGGCAGCAACTGAGTGTTCTATTTTCCATAATTTACCCCAACCATAGGCAATAGTACAGATGACAAAGGTCTGAATGGTAAGTGGTATTGCCATTAATAAAATATGAACTGGATTATTCACAATTACATCTCCCTGAAAAGAAAATAAGATGATTAAAGTCAATAATAAACCTATTATGGTAAAATTACTTAATTTTTCTAAAAATACATTTTCAAACCATTCTATTCCTTTATTTTTTATCAAATAACGTCTTGATATATAGCCGGCAGTTAGAGGAATTACAATATATAAAATCACAGAGAGTAAAATAGTATTCCAGGGTACTACAAGATTACTCAAACCTAACAAAAACATTACCAAAGGAGCATAGGCAAAAACTAAAACCAGGTCATTGATTGCTACCTGAATTAATGTATAAGCCGGATCACCGTCTGTTAAATAACTCCAGACAAAGACCATCGCTGTACAGGGTGCTGAACCTAACAAAACCATTCCGGCAACATATTGAACACCTAAATCAGCTGGTATAAAATTCTGAAATAAAACTTTTATAAATAACCAGCCAAAGAAATACATGGTGAATGGCTTAATCAGCCAATTAGTTACTAAAGTTACTGTCAAACCTTTAGGCCTTTTTCCGGCTTCCAAAATACTACCAAAATCAATTTGAACCATCATGGGATAAATCATAAACCAGATTAAAATTGCCACCGGAATAGAAACCTGTGCGTACTCCCATCGACTTAAAGTATTGGGAAAAGCAGGCCATGCACGGCCAATAACCACACCCGCCACTATACAAAGAGCCACCCAGAGTGTTAAATATTTTTCAAATATCCCAAGACCTTTATCTTCATTTTGTTCTACATATTTTTCATTATCACTCATATCTAAACTACCTCCCTCTTGTTAATTAAATTATCTCTATAATACTCGCTTATTCTTAGAATTTGACACCTGTTTAATCTGGACAGATAAGTTTCTTTATTATTTGTTCGGGCTTTGACTCAAATTAGACATACTTCCGGCTTATTTCCCAAAATAATTTTCAATAAAGGTATGTTCTGCCAATTGAATCTCCACTCAAACCATGGCAGTTTAACCTCCCATATCTCACCGGGTCTATGCCCTTAAATTCCTTCGTCCTACCTGTCCATGGGTGGAGGCCGATCATGCTCCTTTACTGGGTCTAAGCCCTTATGGATTAATTTCTCGGCTGCTCCTGGCTTCATTTTTGTCAAAGTGCCAATTCTAAGTATTCACTCAACACTATTGATAAGGCTTCGTTCACTAACATCTTACCTTTGTTTTGATACAAACCGTATATGTCTATGCTGCCTTTGTATACTCCTTCGGCCTTTCTATATCATTTAGCATCTTCTCCCCATCATAGGCTATCTCCCGGGTCCCCAAAGTATATAATATCCTGATTAATTTACAGCAGATTGCTACCAATGATTGCTTTTTTTCGAGTGGGTTTTTAGGACGGGTGGTGTAGTATTTATGAATCTGTCTAAACTCTTTATTATGCCTGACTAAAGGTAAGGATACCCGGAACAATAAAGACCTTAACCTCGAACGACCTCTTTTGGTTATCCTGGTCTCACCTTTATGCTTACCGGAACTGTGTTCCATTAAATTTAAACCGGCTAGCTTGATGATCTGTTGGGGATGATTATAATCATCCAGATTACCACATTCTGCATAAAAACCAGCTACTGTCATTACCCCAACACCGGGAATGGTTAGCATTGACTCTGCTCCCGGTATCTCCTGCAATAAACCCTCTATTTCTGTCTCTAATTCATCCAGCTGCTCTTTAATTAGTTCATATTGTTCTAACAAGTCCTTTAATTGTATCCGCGCCATGGCTTTGCCTGTGGCCATTCCTATGGATTTTTGTGCGTATCTTTTTAATTTCCTGGCCTTCCTTAAACCTACTCTACTCCTGATACCAGCCTCCCTCCAGATATCCACTATCTCTTCGGAGTCCATCTGCGCTATTGTCTCGGGTAAAGGAATATTTTTTAACGTCGCTAACGCTGCCTTCCCTTTCCAGTCACTAAATACATCTGTGAATTCTGGAAAGTACATATCCAACCACCGAATTATCTGGTTTTGAACGGTATTGGAAAGTTTATTTAAACTTTCTCTTTGATTTATGGCTACCCTTATATCTGCATATATTGCCCGGGGTAAATTAGGCTCTGAATAACGCCCATCCTTTACCAGTTGGGCTATTACTCTGGCATCTTTTTTATCACATTTTGTGGGATTATGATCGTCTAATTCCTTGCTCTTTTCTACATGGTGAGGATCCACTGTCACTACCTTGAATCCATTCGCTGTTAGATACCGGTAAAAAGGCAACCAGTAATGTCCTGTCGGCTCTACACCTATAATTATTTCCTCTTTATTTGCCTCATTTAATAAACCAATACACCAGCGTTTAAAACGCTCAAATCCGTGCTCTCTGTTGTAAAAATACAGTACTTTGCCATATTCAATACCCCTAAAATCCTGGGCTCTGGCTGCATGTTTGTTCTTTGCTATATCAACTCCCACTACTAAAGTGTCCTCTGTAATTTGATTTATCTTCTCTTTTTTAGTATAATTCATTTGTAGTACCTCCTTGGTATTTTAATTTCAGGATCAGTTCTCACTGATACCTTGCATTCATAATACCAAGGAGGTATTTTTTTATCAAACTTACTCTAACTACCTAACAGGAATGCTCCTTTA
>CAZSTU010000225.1:0-5018 GCA_964609745.1 uncultured Halanaerobiaceae bacterium | reverse complement strand
GAAGTTTCTAAAGTTAATGATGATACGATTGATAACAGGTTTCTCGATGAAGTAAGGAGATTTCCTGACGTAGAAGAAGATGAAGCCCCTCTGTATCTATTATCTAATGAATTTCCGGCAGCTGCTTCTGAAAATTAATCAAAAAGTTTATTAATTTTTAGCACAATTAACTACTCCTTATATGAAAGAATTGGTTAATTTTATTTAAAAAACAGGGAGTTACGGTTATCTTTCATTCAGATGGTAATTTAATGCCAGTTCTGGATCAAATTTTGGAAATAGACCCAGATATCCTCCAATCGCTTGATCCTATACCAGGATGGAATTCCTGAATTGTAATTCAATGATAATGCAAGAAATATTAGGTTGAGTGATTGCTGTAATTACTGTTTTTTGAAATTGGGGGGAGAATCCCTGAAGGTAATCTGCAGAAGATTACTATCAAGTTTAAGACAGAAGTCAGTAGAGAATTTTCTGTGCAGTTGAAAGGGCCAATGTTGGAACAAACTGGCAACCGCCTGGAAATAACCTATAAGGGCTTTCAATTAAACAAGTTAACCTGCTGTTTGCTGGAAAGAAAAAAACCGGAATATCTTAAGGGAAAAGTCAGGCAGGACAATTTCGCAAATGTTTATGGTCGGTTAGATCAGAAGACCAATGGGGAAGTGATTCACGGTGCTTTGGAGGATGATTTGTCTTTAACTGGATAATTATCAAATGCCAGTTCTAGAACACTTATATATACTTATCTTTGCTCTTCCAAATAATTAATCCTAATTTTTTCAAAAAAAAGGGATATCAGATTTTATGAAGAATATATTATATAACTGGTATAATAAAAAAAGACTAATGGTTTATAAGAGGTGGTTTTAAGTCAGTGATTGAGTTTAAATATAAATATAATCAACAATTATATTTATCAAAAAAACCACTAAGCACCGTGATGTAAATGTCTAGAATTAATGAACTTTTGTTCTATTGCATCGAAATCAGGTAGTTGATCTTTATGATCTTTGACAATATCTAAATACTCACCTACAAGTGAATCACCACAATTTAAAGTATAAGCTATAGTCTCTTGAGGTACCTCATATTTGTAGTTTAAGAGAGTTATCTTTTCGAATTGATCCAGATATCTATCTATGGCTTCAGTAGTATGGAATAACCTTCTGGCTATCTTTTTGGTGTTCAAACCACCTAAAGCAAGCTCAATAGCTTCCCTTTTATGGGTGAGACATCTACCAGCATCAAGAACTGTACCTGCAGTAGGTAACCACATCTGATAGTGTTTTTTATACAAATCAAGCAACTGGCTAATATATGGGGTTGAACGATTCATCAACATCTCCAGATCTACAGTAGTAAAAACTCCATCCTGAAGATATGCTTCAGAGGTAATCCGGGCTAATCTTCTTAGCTCCTGTTTTTTCAGGATTTGTTTACTTTGTACTGGTTTACCCAGTTCATTTGCTGTAAACAGAGTTACAACCACTGGTTGCAGACTATCTGTTGTAGAACGTCCCCATCTAGGTTTGTAGTTAATACTACGGGCAAGCCATACCGCCTGACCGGGATTTAATTCATCAATTCGAGGAAACAGATACTCACGATTACTGCCTAAATTTAAGAGCATGGCTTTTACTAAACTTTCACTGAGACCATACTGTTCAGCAAAAGGGACCATTTCCTCTAATACTTCATCAGAAGGACTAACCTTATCAGGAATACTCCTTTTTTTGACTCTAGCATCAGCTTTGTCCGCCCTGACAATTCCAGGTTTTCCGTCCTTAGCTGGTGGTAATAGAGCTTCTACAGATTCATGAGTATCTGTGTTGGCCAAACGAGGATGATTCACGAGAGACCAGACATCCTCCAGTGTTGCATCATCATTGATGGCAAAGAGAGTATTAAGCTGTTTTAACTCCAGTTTTGACTTGTAATTACTGTAGTCTCCATTCTGTGCCAACTCCTCAAGATTACTACGGTCAATTAAAGGAAATGCACATTCCTGACCCTGGTATTTAATAAGCATATGACCAGGAGAGATACGTTCAACATTTTCTTTTTTCTCATAGTCTGTGGTAACTTCATTGTAATGAGTGGCAATAGCTTCACCTACAACTGATTTTTCAGCAAGTTCAAATTCTGTTTTTAAAGATTCTACCTGAACATTTACAGCTGTCTTATCTGGAAGGGAAAAAAAGCGATTACGTCCCTTCCTGTTTTGCATGATATCTACCTCCAATTGGTCTTTTTTTTTACACAGTTTTCGTATTTTTTGTAAACCTTACCTATCCACCACTGGTATTCAGCAGTATTAAACTTGTGGTACAGCTCTATATATTTATTAACCAGGCGTCTGGAACAGCCCAGGATTTTTCTGATTTCAGCAGGAGATAATCCTTCTTTTACCAAGAGACCAACTACTCTGATAAAAGAATCAATATAGCGTTCAATGCTGTCATAACTATGGCCGGTACGGTAAGTAATCTGGGTTTCTGTATAGCCCTGCAGATAAAGACTAATAATTTTTTCTGCATGAGAAGGGGTAGGCCCCATATCAATGATATTACCTCTTGTAGGTAGTATTACCTTATTATTTTCTTTAGTTAGTCTTTGTAATACTACAGGGGATATTCCCAGTAAAAAAGCAATATCTATTTGGTTTAGAAGTGCACCCTGTTTCCTCACCTCTGTAGCATAGCGTTTGGCTTTTTCCCATTTAAGATCAACGGAAGTTTCTTTGTTAAAAAGTTCCAGATCATCATTATTGTAATATGAGATTTTTACCGGAACTAATTCACATTCGGCCAGGGGTTTACCGGATGGTTCATGATCACTGACAGCATAATAAATTATCTCGTTTGGCTGACGATTTTGACCATCTATCTTTTTACCTAATTCTCTTAAATCTCTTTCTAATTTATCAGCAACAGCCGGTGCAAAACCACAATGGCTGGTAAGCTCATTAATGAATTTTTCCCTGGTGCTAACATCCCCAGGACAATCAATTTTCAAAGAACTTGTCTGATATTGTTTATAGATGTAATTATCACTATAGTTACTGGCAATATCCCGATACTCTATAACTAATTGCTCAGATATATTAAAATCTCGGGCCAGTTGAGCAATACCATCATCTTGCCGGTTGTTAATGTGACGAAAAGTACTGTAGATTTGCTCCCAGTCAGTCTTGCTAATAAACAGATTCTGGCGTAATTGTTCCAGTTCTTCTCCTTCAAGATATTGCTTTACACAATAGGATTGTCGAAACATGGTCATGTTATCCAGGTATTTACGTCTGATCATCGATAAAGGTGCTCTAATACCCAGATCCCAGAGTTCATGTAGACGGTCACGTAAAGGTTTGTCAGTAATCTGAGTCAAAAAACAGACCCTTTTAATATCCAACAGACCACCTTGAGTATAGGCTTCTTCGATCATGCGCAGTAGACGTCCCATTTGCATCTCTTTGAGACCAAACTCCTCAAAGAGTTCAATATCACTGTAAGCAATAGGGGTTAAAGTAACTTCTTTGGTTTCTTTTTTAGACCTTTTATGATTATCAATACCGTCAATAATTTCAAATTTGATTTGTCCTTCAGCAGTATCACAGAGATTCTGCTTGAAATAGATAAAACAGGGTTTAGCAACAATTTCAGCTTCTCTTTGAGTAAATCTCTGGGTTTGCATTAATTCAGTAACTAAATGACCAAACAATGACTTAGATTTAAGTGAATGAACCTGTTCGTGCCTTTTATGGCGGTAACCGAGTAATCTACCCATTTACTATCACCTCATATAAGATTTGATAGTAATATTATTACCATAAAAAGGCATTTTCATAAGTGTAATGGCTAAAACTCAAATAAAAATTAAGGCATCTTATTATTTCAAAGTGAATAAACAAAATTCACCAGGAAATAATGACTAATATGAACCCTATTTAAAACCGTGAATCAACCAGTGATTCACACATCAAACGGGAAGATGCCACAAAAATGATGGCAGCTTTCCGTTTTTTGTTTATATGAAAACCAGGGTGAAAGGAGGTTTACTTTAAGCTGTGTAAAAATTATTTATGTCACTAAAAACACTTAACAACTTTGTTAGAAATAACATACGTTTTTTTCCAGAAAAGACTTTTACGGTGAACTATGGTTGTATAAAACACTAAAACATTTAAATCGGGTGGTAGCGGGTACCTGGAAAAGAGGTTCCTGGTACCTTTAAGGAGCTGGTTTTTCATGCTGGAAGCTTTAAAAGAAGAAGTATTACGGGCTAATCTGGAATTAAGGGAGAAGGGATTGATTATCTATACCTGGGGTAATGCCAGTGGGATTGACCGGGAGCAGGAACTGGTGGTGATTAAACCCAGTGGGGTCGATTATCAGGAATTAACCAGGGATAAAATGGTGGTGATTAATCTGAAGGGAGAGCTGATTGAAGGGGATCTGAGACCTTCATCAGACACGGCTACTCACCTGGAATTATACCGTGAGTTTAAAGAAATCGGGGGAGTGGTCCATACACATTCTACCTGTGCTACCAGCTGGGCTCAGGCCGGCCGTGGTCTTCCCTGTTTCGGCACTACCCATGCTGATTATTTTTATGGTGTTATCCCCTGTACCAGGGAGTTGCAGAAAGAGGAAGTTGAGAGTGACTATGAATTAAATACAGGCAGGGTAATTGTGGAGAGGTTTGCCCCTCTGGACTACCGCTATACCCCGGGTGTACTGGTAGCCGGTCACGGGCCCTTTACCTGGGGTCATGACGCCGGTGAAGCTTCCGCTGTGGCGCTCCGGCTTCATACCCGCGCATCCGGAGAAGACCTTCGCCAGCGCCGCCGGGTCGTCGTTCTCGCCCGAGAGGAACGCGTTCACGTCCACCTCGCCTCCCTCCACCAGGCAGGCGCGCAGCTTGCCTTCGGAGGTCAGCCGCAGCCTGCGGCAGCCGGAGCAGAATGGACGGGTGACCGAGCGAATCAGTCCGACGCTCCCCTTGAATCCCTCGATGGC
>CAZSTU010000224.1:0-5018 GCA_964609745.1 uncultured Halanaerobiaceae bacterium | reverse complement strand
TTCATTCTGCTTTCCAGAAATATTAAAGTCTAAATTAATACAGCATTAAAAAAACAAAGGATGATGGTAATGAAAAAAATTTTTTTGGTTTTGGTATTGTTATTTATACTTGCAAATGTTCTTGCAGGAATTATTCTGGCTCAGGACGTGGTTATGGAGCATGATGTTGAATTAAGTGAAGAACAAAAGATGCTCTGGTTAGCCTATGGTATTAATCCTAATCAGATTGAAGGGGTCTGGGTACATTCTTTCAGGGGAACTCCGGAGGAAGCAATAGCTTTTCTGGAAGGGTTTGCAAAAAAATATGGAAGCGAATTACCAGAAATGCATAAATTAGAAAATAATCTGGGTGATACTGTAAACAATACCATATCTAATTTTGGTGACCGGCTGGTTGCTGAACTTGGTCAGGAATGGCTGGAGTCGGCTAAAAAGAAAGCAGATGAACTAAAAGATGTTACCCAAATTTCATATATCGGGGGTTTTAAAACGTCTGGTGGGGTTGAAGTACAGATAAATATTGATTATCCATATATGAGCCCGATAAGTATGGAGGTCCATGAAGGGACGTATGTAACTCAAACAGAACTAATTAGTGAAACTGCGGGGGATGCAACTGCACTGGGAGAGAAAATTTCTCTGGATAGTGAACTTCCTGTAGAGTATCTTAAAGGAGAATGGATTATTAAAGAAAGGGAACTGGAGAGCAAATATGATGAACAGGTTCCGGCGGTAAAAATAATTATAGAAGATTATGCCGGAAGTATTGAGGAAACTGAAATAGAAGCGGAACGCTTTCTGTTCAAAGGTGAGGTTATAATTGACGGTGAATCCTATCAGGGCTTTGCAGATTTAAATAATCCCGGTAATATGTTTGCGTATCCAATGTGCATTATAAGTATTTTGAAAGAAGAAGGTGTCGACCCTGAATTTGCAATCCTGCTTGAAGATCTGGATCAGGATCTATCCTTTAGTGCCTATTCTGATTTAAAATGGATATATGAAAATGCCATAGGAGTAGATCTTTATTATAATGTTAATGGCAATAATTATGATGCTGACTTTCATGGGTCAGATGGTAAAATGGATTATGTCATAAGAGCCAATTGAATTAATGGATTTTAACTAAATAAAATGGGGGAAGCTATAATGATAAAAAGAAAATGGTTTTCTCTGGTGGCAATAACATTTTTAACAATCCTGATATTTATAACACTGACAGGAGCCAGTATTGCCGGGAACTGGGATTTTAGTGAAGGGGCACCGCCAGAATATTTTGTTGGAAGATGGGTTTTGCAGGATCCTGCCCCCTCTATAGTGATTGATATACAGGAATATTTGGGTAGTACAAAAAATGAATATCAGGAGAATGATTTTTTCAGGGGTGAGGTTATTTATCCGGGTGATTCGGTTGTGGGTAGTATAATAATAGATCAGATACCGGATTATATTGTAAATGAAAATCATGTTCCGGATGGTCAAGATCCAAATGTTATCGTTCTAAGGAGATATGGTAACTTTAGTAGTCTTTTTTTACGGGCTTTAAAGAAAGAAGATGACTATACTATAGCGATTGTAGAACTAATGAATCAGATGCAGAGCGACTATGAAGATAACTGTATAGAATTAATGGAGGTTTTGATAACCTTTTCTGATGGGCGACGTTTTGTAAATGAGGATGATATTAAGCTTATTAGAGAATAAAATTAATAAAATAAGGTTGTTTGTCCCACAGAAAATATTTTAAAAAAAATGTTCATAATTTAAAACTTCTAAAATAAATCTCTGGAAAGTATTGATAAATTTATGGTTTGTATTATATAATGTTAACAGATCGGGAATTAAAAGAAGGAGGTAGTGAATTATGCCCAAAGAATTTAAAGCTGGATGTCAGAAACCAAAACTTGAAAAAGAACCAGAATTAGAACAAAGTAATGATGATAATGATTTGAGTTCCCAAAAGGAGGAAACTAATATGTTAAAGGTAGGACAGGCTGCCCCGGATTTTACTGCGTCTGCATTTTATGATGGCAAATTTGTAAGTTTAAAGCTCTCTGAATATCTCGGCAAATGGGTGTTACTGTGTTTCTATCCCGGAGATTTTACCTTCGTCTGAGCTACTGAAGTTTCAGCAGTTGCTGAAAAGTATGATGAGCTTCAAGATCTTGGTGTTGAGGTTCTTTCTGTTAGTGTTGACAGTGTTTTTGTTCATAAAATGTGGAATGACAATGAATTATCCAAAATGATAGATAAGGATATTCCCTTTCCAATGCTTTCTGATCAGGGTGGTAATATTGGTAAAATGTATGGAATTTATGATGAAGAAGGGGGAATAGAGACAAGGGGCAGATTTATAATTGATCCTGATGGAATTATTCAGGGCTATGAAGTACTTACTCCCCCTGTTGGCAGAAATGTTAGTGAAACACTACGCCAGATTCAGGCATTTCAACTTGTTAGAGAATCTGAAGGGACTGAAGCTACTCCTTCTGGCTGGAAACCCGGCAAAAAAACACTCAAACCTAATCCTGGTCTGGTAGGTAATGTTTGGAAAGAATGGAAAGTCAGTGAGGCTTTTGACGATTAAATTATGAACGCTGAAAGGGAATGAATTCCCGATTCAGAAATTAAATATGAATAAAAAGTAGCAAGTTTTACTTATATAGAAGAAAATCCGTATAAAGGGCAAAGGGCCGGTTTATTAAACTCCGGCCCTTTGTGAATTGGTATGGGATCCCCCTCTTTATTGAAATTAATTAAAATAAGATAAAAAATATACAGCAATTATTGCAAAAAGTCAAGCAATTAAGCTAACATTGTTATATATATATCACTGATTTTGAACCCATAGTTTTTCCTACATTTTTCATTTAAACTCAAATCTTAATGGATATCCTCCAAGCCATGATACATTTGGATCTATTCCTTTGTTTTTGAGTTTTTCAGATAAATTATCATACATGGTTTGTAGTTCATTTTCATAAGGATGATTAAAGGTTGTAATTACAATCTCTTTGCGTTCAAGTTTAACTATAGCTTGATGATTAAAAAACATATCATATATTGTTTCTACATTGTGTTCTATGTAATCTTCACCCAGATTTGTTCTAAAGGCACTAACTATATTATAAGCTAATAATTTAATTGCCAGATTAAAAAGCACTTTGTTGAGTTCAATAGAAGGGAGAGCGCTTAACCCCAGAAATTGCATTTCCTCATAGAAAAATTCTACATCCCAGCGACCAGAATAGGATTCAACAATTTCCAGATCTTCTGATTTATGATCATTAGATAAGTAACCCAAAAGTGTTCTTTCTCCATTTCCATAAAGTTCAACAACTACTAGCCTGGCTGGATTCTCGTAATTGCGTAGACTAACTTTAATATGAGTTATTCCCATATTATCTGTTAGAGTCTTAAATTGAGTTAAAGGAATTTCTTCCATCTGTTCAATTCTATTTTTGTGACGCCTTATTAAAGTCACAAATTGCTGACCTTTATCCTGAATATACTGGAGGAGTTCACCAACACTAAACCATTTATCAAAAGTAAATTTAGTCTTTTTGCCTTCAGGAAGGATATCTATACTAGCATTTACCAGTTTGCGTCCAACATCTACAGCCTTATTCCCTGGATAACTGCAACTAAAATAAACAGGATTACGATAACCTTGATCAACAACAGTATGTATCCTGACTGCTTTATGGCTACGACCGTCCTGAGCAACTTTATCTTTTTGAATATCAATCTGACCATTATAGACAGCAAGATGTGTATCACATGCAAGTTCATCTGCTTCAAGATATCCAATTTCGTACTGGCGTCTACCTATAGCCCGAATGAACCGGTCAACCGCACTCATCTTAGGACTGCCAAGAAATTGATGATAATGGCTTTGGTCTGGATAAGCAGGAAGACCACTAGCCATAGCTAAACCCAAATCTTTTATGGTCTTTAATTTTGAAAAACGGGGTTTACCAATTACCGTCTGATTAATACCTAAAAGTAGGTCTTTTAAAATAGGAATCCCTGAATTTTTCTCCAAACCTAAAAGGGACAAAAAACGTTCCAGATGTAAATGCTGGATATAGGGAATAAGCAAGAAAGCCCCAAAATAGTGGGTCTGAATCCCGGAACGTAGCCGCTTAAGAAATCTAGTTTCAATAACTTCAGGATCCGCAGTTAAAAGAGTCTTTCTTCCGTTTTTATCATATTTAATATAAGGTCCATCAGTTTTTTCTAACAGCATTTTAGTAGGGCTCTTTCTTCCGTTTTTTTTTAGATAATCCATGGTCTTTGATAACTCTAGCGACGGTACGAGTACTAACCTCAAAGCCTTCTGCTATTAACTCATCATAGATATCATACATGTTATACTCTGGGTGATTAAAACGAAGTTGTAAAACCCGTTTCTCTAAATCCTTAGTACGTTTGGTAGGTTGCTTTGGGCCAGTTTTTTCAGTTATCAGACCTAAAACCCCATCTTTTTCAAATTTATTTTTATAGTAGTAATACATGTCCTTAGAGTAATTAAATTTTTTGCATATATATTTAATGGGTTTCTTACTAAGACTGGCCTGACGTAACATCTCATAACGGACCTGTATCTTATCATTTAAATTAATTGGAAACCGACGTTTAGGAGTATCTCCCTGCAAATAGATGACTTTTTGTTCTTGATTTTTACTCATGGTAATTCCTCCCCTCTTAAAAATAATTATATCAAAACAGAGGAGAAAAGGCAATAAAAATGTAGTAAAAATTATGGCACAAATATCAAACCAGTCAAACCTATATAATGGTAACTAATGAGTATAAAGTGAGAATAACAGCTAAAATTGAATAAATACCTATATTTCTAACCAATAACTGATTTTAGAGATAGTAATATGTGCCATATTTATTGCAACAAAATACTATATAAAAATAATAGAAAGGAAATGGTGAAAACATTGAATTAACAGTATCTATTCAATAATAATATTAAAAATAATGTAAATTTAGTATGTTAAAAGAAT
>CAZSTU010000223.1:0-5031 GCA_964609745.1 uncultured Halanaerobiaceae bacterium | reverse complement strand
GTACTGACCTCTACCTGAGGAACATGTACGCGTTGCGGAGCAACGCTTGCCAAAGAAATTGAGTCTGTGGGTATACCTGCTGCCCATGTTTGTTCCATAACATCTATTTCTAAATCTGTCGGAGCTAATAGAATAGTCCCGGCTATTTCGATCCCACATCCTCTGGGTGATCCTGAAAAAGATTCTGAGGGTGAATATGAGCTGCGCAGGGAACTGGTAGAAAATGCTCTTAAAGCGGTCAGTACTGAGGTTAGTGAGACTGTTGTATTTGGTTAATATTAATATATACCCCATAAAATCTATTATATGATTTTGTGGGGTAAAAACTTATTATATTAATGTTAATTTTCAAACAAATAATTATGGGTAAGGAGAGGATGAAATAATGGATAATAATAAGTTAAAAGAAGGTGAAGGCTTTTCCAGTAAATGGGGTTTATTATTTTCACTTATAGCTTTATCAGCTGGAAGCGGTAATATCTGGCGTTTCCCGAGAATAGCTGCTCAGGCGGGCGGAGGTTCGTTTGTAATAGCCTGGACTATCTGTTTATTTATATTCTCTGTTCCCCTGATTATTGGAGAAACTATTATGGGTCGTTCTACACGACATGGATGTATTGGGGCTTTTCGCGATTTTGTAGGCGAAAAATTCAGCTGGATGGGGGCTTTTTTAGTCTATTGTGGTCTTGGTATTGGAGCATATTATTCTGTTATAGTTGGTTGGACTTTTAAATATACAATTTTACAGGCTATGGGTGGTCTTAATGTTAATTCAGTAAGTGAAGCTCAAAGTATATGGGATGGGTTTATAAGTTCTGGAGGACAGGTCCTATTATTTCATTTTTTGGCTATAGTTTTAACTGGTTATGTAGTTTATCGTGGTATAGTAAATGGAATTGAAATGGCCTGTAAAATCACAATACCTGCAGTATTCGTGATTTTAATAATTACTTCTATTAGAGCGGTAACACTTGACGGGGCAATAGAAGGTCTTAATTTTCTTTTTAGACCTGAATGGAAGGCGCTTTTTGAAGCAGAAACCTGGCTTCATGCTTTAACTCAATCTGCCTGGTCAGTTGGCCCTGGTTGGGGACTTGTCATTACTTATGCTGCACATACAAAATCTTCAGAAGATGTAACCTTTTTAGAATTCGGTCATGGTATTGGCAATAACATTATTGCACTTCTTGCTGGAATAACTATTTTGCCCTCAATTTTTGCCTTTGCTCCTTCACAAGCTTATGTTGAGGAGGCCATGGCAGCAGGGAATACTGGTCTTGTATTTAATTACCTGCCAATGGTATTTAGTGAAATGTATGGTGGAAGGTTACTAGGTGTGTTATTTTTTCTGGGTTTTGCTTTGGCAGCTTATTCAACTTTAATTGCTACTTTTGAAATTGGAGTAGTTACCTTAATGGATATGAATATTGGCAGAAAAAAGGCAACAATAGCTATATCCATAGCCCTTTTTGTAGCAGGTATACCTTCAGCATTGTTCCATGATTTTCTAAATAATCAGGATATGGTTCTGGCAGTGGCTTTACTTATAGCAAGTCTTTTTGTGGCTATAGCTTTCATTAAATATGGTACAACTGAGGCCAGAGAAAAGTTTTTAAATAATGAACATGCAGTTATGAGGACAGGAAAATGGTGGGATGTATTGATAAAGTATGTTATACCTGTACTGGTAATAGTAGTAATAGGATGGTGGTTAAAACAGAGTATTGAAGGGTATCCAAAAACCTGGTGGAACCCATTTGAAGTTACCAGTTTTGGAACAATTGCGGTTCAAATTTTGATCTGGAGTGTAATATTCAAATCTTTTAATAATAAATTGGCCAGTGCAGTAAAAAATATTTATTTTAACGATAAAAATTATCCGCCAATTCCCAATAGGGTAAAAGAATTGGACTAAAATTGTCCTGAGAGGAGGAAAATAAATGGATTTTTCCGCAATTGTTGTCATGATAATGGTTTTTATCATTTATTTTGGGTTTATGGGGTATTTTATTTACAAAACATAATAAAAATTTTTAGCCCGGCCAGGGGGATAAAAAGGCCGGGCTTACTTAATTTATATAAAGGGATAATAAGAGGGGGCTATTGAACTTCTTACATTTAAGTTGTATAATTAGAATAAATGAAATACAGAATAGGGAAAAGTCAACTCTTATTATTTACTAATATTTATTTTTTATAATATATCATATATTTGATAATAATTCAAATAGAAAGTATAAAAATTTATTAAATTACAAATTGTATTATTAATAATTATTAATATTCTTTGTTAGTAAAAAAGAGGAGGAATAAAAATTGAGCAAAGGCCAGTCAGTGCCAGTGATACTGTCCATAATAGTATTATTTTTAGTTTTTTCTACAGTTACAGTCGGGGCAAATGAAGGGGATACCTATGCTGAGGCTAAAAGAGCTTTAGGGTTTAATGCCGGTTTTGGAGGTACCGGAATTTCTTACAGAAATTATTTTTCTTCTGAAGATGGCATTCAGCTTACAGGGTCAATAAACACTTATGGTAGTGATATAAACTTTAATGCCGGTTTTTTATACAGAAGGGTTTTGCATAAAAGAGATAGAACACGCCTGCTTATAACTCCGGGTTTTTCTTTTGATCAACATAAGCAACATCTTGGTTCGGCACTGGAGGTTGAGTTAAATCCTGATTGGATGGAAAATGTAAGTTCAAGTATTAGTGTCGGTTATCAGTTAACTTCTTCCAGAGAAATTAGTATTGGCCCTATGATGAGTGTTTCTTTATTTTATAATTTTTAAATATAACTTTTTTACTTTAACTTATTAGTCACATAAATTTAGTGCAGCTTCCGGATCGGGTATTTGATCCGGTTTGTTTTTATGCTGTGGCCCGGGGATAATACATTTTTAGCTAATGTTCAACAAAAGTTCTGTAATTTTAAGTAATGAATTATAAATATATCTATGTTATAATATAAAAAAGTTCATTTAGATGAGAATTGGGGGCAAAAGTAATGTTTGGCAAGAAGTTTTTTAGAACAGCACTGGGAATTTTATTAATTTTACTCATAATACTTATAGCTTTTCAAATACCCGGTCTTAGCAAAATAGTAAGCAATATAACTGAACTGGTATTTATACCGGTATTAATTGCAGGATTTATTTATTACCTTCTCCGGCCTTCAGTTCGATTTTTAGAGATACATACTAAAAGCCGTACACTGGCTATAATACTTACTCTGCTAGGGGCCATTGGTTTTGCCGCTTTTGTTATTTATTTTGGTGGTAATATTATTTATACCGAAATTAGAAAACTAATCAGATTTCTTTCAGATTATGAGACCGTTGGTCAGGGTATAGACAATGTATTTGCCCAGGTGGAAGATTTTGGTCTTAATCTGGGCCTAAATCTTGATGAAAGAATTTCTGCCTTTATTCAGAGAATGGTTTCATTCATTAGAAATTATGATTATCTGGGAATTTTTGCTTCTATAACACAAATGGCGGTGACTTTACTCCTTGTTCCATTTCTTGTAATCTATTTTCTCAAGGATGATAAGGTCCTGGCAGACAAATTGATAGGCACTGTGCCGGAAAATTCTCAAAATATGATGAAAGAAATATTAAAGGCGGTTGATGCTATATTTAGCAAATTTATTCCCAATCAGTTACTGGTGGGGATTATCACCGGTGCTATAACTTTTGTAGGATATATTATGCTGGGTATGCCCAATCCTATTGGTCTTGCTGTTATTCTGGCGGTGGCCACACTCATTCCCTTTATAGGCCCTGTTCTGGGCTTTTTGCCAGCTCTATTTATTGGCATGACAACCAGTTTGAAACTGCTTTTACAGGTAGCAATTCTTATGGCAATTGTGGAAATTTTTGAAAATAATGTAATTCGCCCTGTTTTACATGGAGATAAACTCAAGATACATCCAGTTATTGTTATATTTATTATCCTGATTGGTTCCTTTTTATTCGGTGTTATTGGTGCTCTTTTTGCTCTGCCTGTTTATGCTTCGATACTGGAAACAATTAATATTGTAAAAAAAGATTAAAATCATAGCCGGGAGGTAGAATGATGTACAGACTCCGTCGTCACTTTTCTATTTTATTAATACTGTTAATTTTTCTATCAGTTTTTTCATTGAGGGGTACAGCCGCTGAAAAAGAAATTACAATTTTACATACCGCTGATATACACGGCCACATATATCCCTGGTCATATGAGCTGGACAAAGAAGTAGATGCCAGGGGACTGGCCAAAGTCAACACATTATTTCAAGATATCAAAAAAGATAAAGAAAATGTTTTGTTTCTTGACTCCGGAGATACTATTCAGGGGTCCAGCCTGGCTGAACTTTTTAAAGAAAGAAAGGATTTACCCCATCCTGTGATTTCTGCCATGAACAAAATGGGCTATGATGCCATGGTACTGGGTAATCATGAATTTAATTTCGGCGTAAAAACCCTTGTGGAAATTATGGAAGAGGCTGATTTTCCCGTACTCAGTGCTAATATAACTTACAGGGAAGATGACAGGCCCTTTACCACCCCCTATGTTATTAAAGAAGTGGAAGGAGTAAGGATTGGTATTCTGGGATTGACCACACCCAATATTCCCCGCTGGGAAGGGGAAAAGGTAAAAGATCTCAGTTTTGCCGGTATGACAGAGACAGCTGAAAGATATGTGAAGGATATGAAAAAGGAAGGAACAGATGTGATAATTGCCCTGGCTCATGCAGGTCTTGAGGGTAGAAATCATCCTGCCGGTGGCGATAAAATTAGAAAAGTGGCGGAAAATATTCCAGAGATTGAGGTTATTCTTACAGGACATGATCATATCTGCTTAAATACGATAATTAACGATGTATTGATTGTTGCACCTGAAGAAGAAGGCAGCCAGATAGTCCAGGTTGACCTTGAGTTAAATGGCGAACCGGGAAGCTGGAATCTTACCGGAAAAGATGTTACACATCATCCTACTGAAGATGTTAGAGCTGATGGCAAAATACTTGATCTGACCCGTGTTTATCA
>CAZSTU010000222.1:0-5062 GCA_964609745.1 uncultured Halanaerobiaceae bacterium | reverse complement strand
AATGCAATTAAAGAATATGAGACTACTCGTCCGGTAACCTCTCATCATAATGCCAATGTGGGAGATATTCATACCATGAATCATTATCTTAACTTTATTCCCCTACAGGAGAGGGAGGACTGGTTAAGTGCCTGGGCTGATAATGGAGATATGCCCTATATAGCCATTGAATTTGGTACCCCCTTACTTAATAGTTTTTTGCGGGGAAGGAATACGTATGGACCATCATTGAAGACAGAGCCTTTAATGACCGAATTTGCTTCTATTTATCTCGGGCCTCAGGCCTATGAACTGGAAACTATGAATTATAAGTACAGTGTTAAAGGCCAGTATCTTAAGGATGACAAATACATTAATTCAGGATTTTTTCAGCTTGAACCCGCCTTTCAGGAAATACAGAAACTATTTATAAAAAACACCTGGAGGAGCTGGCGCAGTTGGGGATTATCAGGAGGGATGGTTCCCTGGGAAAGGGGTTATGCCTGGGATGATTCCTCCTGGAGACCTGAACTTACAGAGGCTGGAAAGACTTTGAAAAGTGTCAATGCCCCTACTATGGCCTGGATCGGGGGAAGAGAAGAAAAGTTTACAGAGAAAAATCATCATTTTTATGAAAAAAAGCAGGTTAACAAGACAATTATTCTGATCAATGACCAGAGAATAGAACTGCCTTATAATTACAACTGGCAGGTAATAGTTGAGGGAAAAGAAATAGCCGCCGGGGCTGAAGCAGGTAACATTGGAGTAGCTGAGAATATATTTGTACCCTTTGATTTTATCCTGCCGGCAGTTAATGAAAAAACAGAGGGACAAATTGTGTTGCAAGCAGAGATTGGTGATCAAAAGCATGAAGATACTTTTGTTTTCAGGATTTTCCCTCAGCAAAATATAATTGACACTACCCGGGTTATGGTTTATGATCCCGAAGGTGATACGGCTAGTACACTTACAGAAGCAGGATGGGAAGTTGAACAGTGGGATGGTAAATCTGCCGGAGGACTTCTGGTCCTGGGAAGACATGCTCTGGAGCAAAACAGTAATTTGCCGGGCTCGCTGACTGACTATGTAAAAAGTGGGGGAAGGGTTGTTATCTTTGGTCAGAGTCGGGAATGGCTGCGGGCAAGTGGATTTAGAGTAGCCAGACATGTTTCCCGGAGGATGTTTCCTGTAACTTCACTGGCCGAAAATCCTATTATTGAAGGGCTCGATAAAAGAGATCTGCGAGACTGGAATGGTGCTGGAACTCTGGTAGCAGAAACAGACAACTTAGAACTGGATAAGCATTTCACTCCAGATTATGGCTGGCACTGGGGTAATACAGGTAGTGTAACAGGAGCTGCCATCGAAAAACCGCATTATAGCGGCTGGACGCCACTGTTAGAGGGTGAATTTGATCTGGCTTACTCTCCCCTGATGAAATTGGAATACGGAAAGGGTCTGGTTGTTCTGTGTACTCTGGATTTAATAGCCAGGACAGAGCAGGATCCTGTGGCAGATACTTTAATTAACCGTATACTCAAATATACTGTTGAAAATGAGATAAAAAATAAATCTCAGAACACATTTTATATCGGTGCTGACAGTCAAAAAGAATTGTTGGAAAAAATGGGTCTAGAATTTGTAATAAAAGAGGAAATACCTGAGGATACTGGTCTTTTAATAATTGGAAGCAGTTCAGATATTGGTGAAAATGAATTATTGTCTTTCATGGAAAGAGGAGGCAATATTATTTTTCTGGGTAATACAGCAGAAGAACTACCTTTTGGTCTTAAAACTGAGAACAGGTTATTTGGCGGAACTTTACAGGTGCCTGAATGGAAAGAAACTGTTGGCTTATCGGCATCTGATTTGAGACTGAGAGCAAATATTTTTGCCAGATTGGTTTCTAAAAAAGATTACAGTCAAGATATAGAAATTGCTGCAGAGGGTTTACTGGCCAGGGTTAAAAAAGAAAAAGGAACGGCTATCTTTGTTCAATTAACACCTGCAATGTTACAGTCGGAAACAAAGGAATATCTGCGTTATAGCTCCTGGAGAATGGCTAGAACAATTGCTCAGATCATTACCAATCTCGGTGGTGAATTTAAAAATGATCAATTATTTCTGGAGCTAACAGAAGATATAAAATACTATACCCCTGGTTTCAGAGAAGACCATAAAACAGGTGATGATCCTTACCGTTATTACAGATGGTAAAGAAAGGGTGAAACAGCCAGGGTCCAATGTGATGCATCTTCTAGGTAAGATTGTATGCTGTGCTATAATTATTGAAATTGAAGGAGAGAAAGTTAATATGACCAATTATAATCTAAAGTTTTCTTTAGACCTTGATAAGATATCTTTTAGCCGGCGGGAAGCTAATTTTGTTATCAGTCATAATTATGGTGATACTTCTGATAATGATTTTTATTTAAGGTATATATATGATGATTCCCGGAATCCCTTATTTAAATTAAATCCTATTCAGGATAATCAGACTGTTGATGCTGAAATCAGTGCAACAGCGACAAAATTTACAATGAGTTTTCAGGATAGGAAATTAGAGATAATTATGCCTGAACCTAATGTAATTCGAATCCGGACCAGTGGTCTGGGATTGAGAATGACGGGTCTGGGACCTGCCTGGTCCTTATTGATTCCAGCGGGAGGGAATAGATGGCGAGCAATTATATCAAAGGCTAAAATGCTGTTTCAACCAGTAACAGGTGAACTGAAAATAATCAGCAACTGGAGGCCAAAAACAGGTAACCAGAGACACCATGGTTGTAAGCCAATGATTGTGGATATCCCGGAAAATGGTGAGTTGTTGATTACTGGCTATGAAAGTGAGATGCTACCGCAGGTGATTAAGACCAGCTTTGATGATGATTATGAGAGAGTAACAACAGATTTTGCTGAATGGCTGCAGGCCTGTCCTGAGGCACCTGAACGATATACAAAAGCCCGTCAGTTGGCAGCCTATATCGGTTGGTCCAGTGTTATTCCTCCGGCAGGTAATCTATTTGCACCAGCCATGTTGATGAGTAATAATCAAATGACCAGTATCTGGAACTGGGATAATTATTTTAATGCCTGGGCCAGCACCTACCGTGATGTTGATTTTGCCTGGAATCAGTTCCTGTTATACTTCAAACATCAACATGAGACAGGCGCTCTGGGAGACGGGATGAGACAACATCATATCGGTTGGAGTTATACTAAACCACCTGTTCACGGCTGGATTCTGGCCAGAATGATGGAGATAACCGATAAAATAGATAGTAACAGACTTGAACAGGTATATGAACCACTCTGCCGCTGGACTGAATGGTGGTTTACCTACCGTGATGATGATAATGATGGTATCTGTCAGTATCATCATGGAAATGACAGCGGCTGGGATGATGCATCTGCCTTTGATGTGGGAACCCCGGCTGAAGCTCCTGATCTCAATGCCCTGCTGGTTATTCAGATGGAAGTTCTGTCAGATATTGCTCAAAGACTTGGTAAAACTGAAGAGAGTCAGGAATGGCAGGAACGTTCACAGGAGCTCTTGACTAAATTTCTGGAACATAGCTGGCTGGAGGGACAGTTTCAGACACTGAAGAGTGGGGTTCATACCAGGAGTGAATCAGGAGATTGTCTCCTGAATTATATCCCTTTGATTTTGGGACACCTGTTACCTGAGGACAAACTGGAAGAGATGATTGATGGTTTAACTGAAGAAGGTCGTTTTCTGACAGAATGGGGACTGGCTACAGAAGCTGTCAATAGTCCTGAATTTATCAGAAAAGGATATTGGCGGGGTGCCATCTGGCCTCCTCCTATGATGATGATTATCGATGGTCTGGCTGATGCTGGTAAGTTAAATCTGGCAAAAGACCTGGCACAACGATTCTGTCATATGTGTGATGTTCATGGATTTGGTGAGAACCATGATGCTGTTTCTGGTGAAATTCATTATGACACTGCTTATACCTGGAGTAAAAGTGTCTGGCAGATATTGGCGCAGGAATATCTAAAAAAATAAAGGGAGGAATTTGATAATAAAAAGCAGAGCGGAACGTACAAAATGGTTTCAGGAAGCAAGATTTGGTATGTTTATCCACTGAGGAATTTATGCAATTCCAGCCCGGGGAGAATGGGTAAAGAGTCATGAAGAAATAAGTGATGAAGATTATCAATCATATTTTGAAGAATTTAATCCAGTCGATTATGATCCAGGGAAATGGGCTAAGGCAGCCAGGAAAGCAGGCATGAAATATGCAGTTTTGACTGCAAAACATCATGATAGTTTCTGTTTGTTTGACAGTAAACTGATTGATTATAAAGCAACCAATACTCCGGCTGGTCGCGAGCTAATCAAGGAATATGTTGAGGCCTTCAGGGCTGAAGGTTTGAAAGTTTTTTTTCCTATCCAGGGTATAATTATATTAAAAATAAAAATATTTAAAATAATCAAATAAAAAAATATGAATAGTATGAAATATTACTTTAGGGTAACCTATAGTCTACCTGATATACGTAAGGGTTTTAAAATATTAATAGAAAAAGCAGAACTATTAAAGTTGTTACTGCCCACAACAGATACCTATTTAACATTCCATTATGATAGCTACTTAATTTAAAGCCCATTATTACAAATATTTTACCTATTTTACGATAAATATCAAAATGAATAAATTTATCATGGTTTCTCACTAAATATTTTTTAAATAAAATGAAAATAAGAATAGACCAGAGAAAGGGTTTGATTCCATTTATTATATGTTTTATATCAAAATAATTTATTTCTACATCTATACTGGTTAAATTTTCTAAGAAAAAAGGATTTATACCAATCAATATCAGTATAACAGTTAAAATCACCATTCCTATCTGCATGTTGATGGTGGGTTTGTTCTTCAAATTACTTTTACTACTGTAGAAGAATGTATAATATATAAATTTTAAAAACATCAGAGAGGTTCCAGTACTCATCAGGTTCAGACCCCAGATTAACCCTGGTTCTGATAAAGATTCTTTAATGATTGTTTTACTTATATATCCATTAAAAAAAGGAATCCCGGCTATAGCCATAAAA
>CAZSTU010000221.1:0-5067 GCA_964609745.1 uncultured Halanaerobiaceae bacterium | reverse complement strand
TACTATTTCAGGACTTGCTTTTGGTTTGAATTCGGGGACCGTTAATAGCATTTGGGAATTACCCCGTCTGCTAGGAGCGGGAATTGATGGGACCAAAAGCTTTATAATTACTGTTTTTCCTGCTGCTATATTTGTTGAATTTTTATATGATAGTAATCTTGGTTTTTGGCTGGCCAATATAATTAATCAACTGCTGCAAAAATCCAGTCTTCCTTCTTTGTTAATGTTAATATTATTTATTTTAATTGTAGCTTTTGTAAATCTATTTATTACCAGCAGTTCAGTTAAGTGGATATTTATAGCTCCTCTGGTTATACCTATATTTGCTAATCTGGGTTTTTCACCTGGTTTAACTCAATTAAGTTATCGTCTTGGTGATACCTGTACCAATATTATCGCTCCTACAGAGTATTATTTACCGGTTATTATTAGTCTTTTTGAAAGTTATAAACCGGATTCAGATATAGAAGTGGGAATAGGGACAGTAATATCACTTTCATTACCTTATACTATTACATATTTGGTTGCTTTGATTTTACTATTAATAATTTGGATGTTATTAGGTCTGCCGATCGGTATATAAAATATTCGATTATTTACCTAAAATTATATTAGATAGAGTGTTTTATTGCAAACAACTTAATATTATTTCCATATAATGTATTTTCCGTTGAATTGTGCCTGCTTAAATGATATAATTTTATCATAAAATAAGTGAAATAGAAAGATCGGTGATAATCATGGCTAAAAATGAATTTAAAGAAACACAAAAAATTGCAAAAGAGGCCGTTTCCCTGAAAAAAGATAAAAAATATAATGAGGCAGAAAAAAAGCTCAGGGAGGGACTTGATAAATACCCGGATAATAATTATCTAAAGGCAAGTCTTGCCGATCTTTATTACCGCAAAAATGAATTTGATCAGGCCCTTAAGCTGGCAGATGAAATATTGAGCGAAAAACCGGACGACAACAGGGCCTTAACGGTAAAGGGGAATGTATATTTTGCCCGGCGAGATTTTGAGAGGGCCAGAGATTTTTTTGAAGAGGTATATTATGAACAAAAAAACAGCTATAATGCTTTCCGCCTGATAAAAACTTTAATCAAACTAAAAGAATATGATAGGGCTCTGGAACTGGCCGGTAAATGGGAGGATAAAGAGGGCGATAACTCGCGTTTTAAAAAACTTTCCGCCAGTATCTATGAAAAGATGGGAAATAAAGATAGAGCTGAAAAATTTTATGATGACTATCTTAAGGACAAACCTGAAGATCAGTTTGCCTATAAAGAAAAGTTGAAAGTAAGACTGGAAAATAAGGCACCACAGGAAGCGGTAAATGAGTTAAAGAAAATACTCAGGGTGGGTAATAGAGATAAAAATCCCCATTTGCATTCATTACTGGCAGAGAAGTTAGAAAAAACAGGTGATTATAAAGAAGCTTTAAAGGAATATAAAAAAACACTGGAACTGGATCCGGAAAATAGATTTGCCCTTAAACAGGCAGGTTTTATACTTCATAAACAGGAGGAATATCGGAAGGCTCTTTCGTATTTAAAGGAAGCATTCCGCGGTGATCCTTCGGACTATTATATTAGATCAGTACTGATGAATATTTTTAAAGAACTGGGATGTGAAAGTGAAGGAATTGAATTTTTCCGGGAGGTTATTCGCGATAATCCCGGTTTTAATAATCTCTGGGGAATGATCAAAAAGCTATCCAGCAGGATGGGGGATAATGATAATGACAGACAAAAAGATCAATGATTTGATTGAAATCCCTGATGTAAAGACAGTTATACAGCTTTCTGATATAAAGGACCCTGAGCTCAAGAATTTCCTGACCAGAAGTTTTTTGCTGACAGAGGAGGTACAGGAGATTCTTATTTCATTTTTTAATAATATTTTTCGAAAAAAGGGACAGGGTTATTTTATCAAGGGCAATTTTGGTTCCGGTAAGTCACATTTACTGGGGGTTTTAAGCCTGCTTTTGACTCACAGAGAGGCCTGGGATCCCATTCTGGATCAACTGGAAGATGATAGTAAATTAAAAAAGTTGAGTGATAAAATAATAAACGAGAAATTTATGGTATTAAATATCTCACTGGTTGAACACAGTAATAGAGAATATCTGGAAGATATAGTCATTTCAGAGATAACCAAAATTTTTGAAAAAGAGCTTAATTCAGATGAATTAACTTTTGCCGGTGAGGATCAATTTATAAAAAGAACAGCTGATATTATAAAAGAAGAATATCCAGAGAGACTTCAAAGCTTTCTCCGGGAAAATAATCTAAAAGAAAAGGAACTTTTTACTTCCCGGAATCTTTTTTTACTTGAAAGATTAATAAAAAGGTTGAATCTTCCTTACCGCTTTAATTTCAACCGTCAGGACATTTTCAATAAACTTGCTGACTTCATTAATGGTTCCCCTCATTATGGGATTGTTATACTTATTGATGAACTATCTGAATTTTTACGTTCAAAACCTGATGGCAGGAGATTTAATGAAGATATTCGTTTTTTGCAGTTTCTGGGTGAATTTAGTGAAAAGGTTCCCTGCTGGGTTGCAGCCACTCTGCAGGAGGAAATAGAAAAAACTGGGGAAACTACCCCTGAGGCCTTCAATAAGATTAAAGATCGCTATCCTGTTAGGTTTTATTTGAGTGGGGCACATATTAAAGAAATTATCAGTAATAGATTGATTAAACTAAAGGATAATGCAGAATTTGCAATAAAGGAAGTGTATGATAGATATCAGAGGGCATTTCCCGGCTGGTCTGTTACTGAAAGGGAATTTATCTCACTTTATCCTGTCCACCCCCTGACAGTCAAATTACTGGCAAATCTTAAACCATTATTTTCCCAGCACAGGGGGATAATAGATTTTATCCACTACAGGTTAAAGGGAAGTGAATCACGGCAGATAGAGGGAATGCTTAACAAAAAACAGGGTGAGCTTTTGACACCTGATTATATATTTGATCATTTTACAGATAGGATAAGAGAAATGATGGAGACCAGTCCTTATTATGAAAAGGTCTACCGCTATTATCAACAGGAAATTGACTCTATACTCAATAAAGAGGAAGTGGATGTGGGCCTAAAAATAATAAAACTGCTTATATTATTTAGCATTTCACCACTACAAAAGGAATATGATGTACAGTCTATTGCCCACATGCTGCTGATAGAGGTTACTGATCTGGAGGCAGAGATTAATTATGAATATATTGATGATATACTGAAACGTTTATACAAACACGGAGCTTATCTTGTATATCAGGAAGAAAAAGAGGTCAGAGAGAATAAATATTATATTGATCTTGATGCGGATATTAATCTAATAATTAAAAGGAAAAAAGAATATATAAAGAGTAATCTTTTTTCTGATGATAGAAGAATCTTTAGAAGAATTGCAGAGGAAATATTTGATCAGACACTACCCCTGCAGAAGTTTCTGCAAAATCCAAAAAGCAAAAAGACAATATACTGGCAGAATACAGCCAGAAAGGGTTTTGTTTATTTTATTCCCTTTACAGAAATCAGTATAAAAAATGTAAGGGAGGCGGCCGCAAGAGTTAAGCAAAAGGAAGAGGACTTTATATTCTTTATCGGATATGCCCACAGGGTGGAAAAACAGCGGCAATATCTGCAGGAGGTTTTACTGCCTGAACTATCAGAGGAGGAAAAAAAGTCTTTTATATTCTGGCTTCCCTCAAAAGTAAAAAATAAGGGATTTTTAAAAGATGTACTCTCCCGGCTCCTGCTCTTGGATGAATATCAAGATGAAAGTGATCAGACCGGGCGTGAGATAAAAAAACAGTTAAAACAAAAACTGGACGATGAACTTGATAAAGCAGCTGGAATATTTCGAGATGCCTATTATGATGGTGAACTGGTGGATGGCCGCCAGCAGGAGATATATTCTTTAAAACAAAGCTCATATCTGCCCTTTGAAAGGCTTTTACAGATTACTGTGTCTGAACTTTTGGGAAATCGTTTTCCCCGTCATCAGAGTATTGCCCCCTATCAACAGGTTTTAACTGATGAGCAGGTTAATAAACTGCTGGAACAATTTTTGCTTCCCGGTGAAATAAATGACCTAAAAAAAGTGGAAGGCCGGGTTATGACTGTTATTGATTCCTATCTCAAACCCATGGGTTTAATAAAGAAACATAAAAATAGTATAAGAGTTAATGTTAAAGCTGAAAAAAATCCCCTGATAAAAAAATTCTTCTCCCTGCTCCAGGAGGAGAAAACAGAGATAGCCGGAGTTTATCATAACCTGCGCAAGGGTAAATACGGACTTCAACACAAACAATTTAAACTGCTGGTTTTTGTTTTGTTATATTCCGGTTATTTAACAGCTTATAGTGAAAAACAAAAAATAAGTTTAAAACACCTCAATTCCCGCAATTTTAAAAGAATTAAATATCTGGGATATGGGGAGATCATACAGGAGGAGTTTCAAAAAGTACTGGCAGGATGTGCTTTGCTGCCGCCAAGGTTTAAAAACCAGCCTTTTTCTCTGCCTTTACAGCAGGAGATCTGGGATTACCTGATAGAAAAGAAAAGAGAAATGATGCCGGTATTGGACCGTCTTGAAGAATACTGCCGGAGACTGCAAAGAGCGGATAATTCATATTTACCGGTACAGAAAATGTTAAATATTATAGAAAGTGTTAAAGAACTGTTATCAGAGATAAAGGTCAGCTATTCTTCTGAGGAAGGCCTGGAACGTTTTGCTTCAGAATACCGCAGCCTTCCCCATATGGATAAAAAACTTGATGATCTAAAATTAATGAGAAAATTTTTAGAAGAAAAACTGGCTCAATTTCAACAGATTAAAAATTATTTAACTGATAGCAATTTGCATATCCCGTCAGCGGACAAATATAGTGAAATCAAAGAAAACAGGGAAAAGATCCTCTCTGACTTAAAAAATGAAGCTATAGTCTTTAATGAAGAATTTTATCAGGATGTAAAAGAAAGATTTGAAGAGTTTAGAGAAAAATATTCTAAAATGTATCGTAGAGAGCATAAAAGGCAGCTCGCCTCTGATCGTTTT
>CAZSTU010000220.1:0-5097 GCA_964609745.1 uncultured Halanaerobiaceae bacterium | reverse complement strand
TTTACCTATCCTGAAATTATAAAATGAACTGGCATTTGCTTCCAGTACAACATTGTATTCTCCAGCAGTCCTGACAATTTCCTCTAGATTTGGAGCAAAAGCGGTGTTCGCCGGATGAGTAATCATTTTTACCAGAGGATGTTTAATAGCTGTAATTATTGCCTGAGTATGCTGTTTCCGTGTCTTATTGCTATAACCTGCGTCCCGATGTATCCCGGCAGTCACAAAATCCAGTCTTTCCAGCATATTATCATCAAGGTCAAGGCTGCCATCATTCAATATATTGGCTTCAACCCCTGATAGCAGGCGTACTCCATAAAGTTTATCAGGGATTATTCTCATATTTCCAAAATAATAACGATGACTTGCCCCGGGCATGGCAGGCCCATGATTGGTAATAGCTACCAATTTCAACCCCTTTTTACTGGCGGTTTGAGCTACTTCATCCACTGTGGAGTAAGCATGACCGCTGGCTAGAGTATGGACATGAAGATCAGCTTTTATAGTTATCTGCATTACTCTTTATCCTCTCCTCTGCCAAAATCTCTGGCTTTAACTGCCATATCATGCAACTCTTTTTCAACTTTTTGATGAACCTCATCTACCGGTTTATCAAACATAAGTTCAACAGCCTGATCAACATTTTCTACTATATAAATAGAAAAGTTATTTTCAGACACCGCTTCTATAACTTCTTTTTTTAACATAAGGTTATCTTTATTTTGATGTGGGATGATAACCCCCTGTGTACCATTCAATCCTTTGATCTCACATGTCCTGTAAAAACCTTCAATTTTTTGATTTGTACCACCTATGGGTTGTATAATACCGCGCTGGTTTATTGAACCTGTAATGGCCAGATCCTGACGTAAGGGATAACCCGATATTGCTGATAAAAGAACAAGAAGTTCCGCACATGAGGCACTATCTCCATCAACACCACCATAATTTTGTTCAAAAGCCAGTGAAGCCGAAAGAGTAAGTGGCTTATCATAAGCATATTTCCCGCCAAGATAACCAGACAGGATCAAAACACCTTTATTGTGTATCTTTCCACTCATATCTGCCTTTCTTTCAATATTAATTACACCTTCCTTACCCAGATATGTACGGGCAGTTATACGGGAAGGACGACCAAAAGAATATTCTCCACTCTGATATACTGAAAGAGCATTAATCTGTCCGGTGGTTTTTCCACTAACATCTACAAGTATATGTCCCTTATCGATCATTTCCTTTATTTTTTCTTCCACCCTATTTGATCTTTTTTCCTTTTCTCTAAGAGCTTTGCTTACATCTTTTCTTTCTACATATTCCCGTTCATTTATTTTGGCCCAGGTATTGGCCTCATACAAAACCTCTATAATATCATTAAATCTTGTCGATAATTTATCAGTATCACCAGCCAGTCTGCTGCTGTATTCAATAACCCGGGCCACTGCTCCTGCAGTAAAATCCTTTATACCTTCCCTCTCACTTATAGTTCGGACAAAAGAAGCAAACTGATTCATATTCTGCCGGCTTCGTTCCATTTCAACATCAAAATCTGCCTTTATTTTGAATAGTTTTTTAAATTCCTCATCATAATTATAAAGCATCTGATATATGAAAGGACTACCGATCATAATTACTTTAACATCAATGTCAATAGCTTCCGGTTTTAATGTTTTAATTGGGACTGCTCTATATTGTTCTCCAATATTTTCTACCACTACTTCTTCATTAATTAGAGTTCGTTTTAATGTTTTCCAGGACAGTGGATTTGTCAAAACATCTCTGGCCTGCAGAATAAGATAACCTCCATTAGCCCTGTGAACTGCACCACTCTTAATCATGGTAAAATCCGTGGTTACTGTTCCAAACTGGCTTTTGCCTTCCGTCTTTCCAAACAAATTATAATAAGTGGGATTGGTTTCTACTACCACCGGGCCACCTTCTGTATCTTTATTATCAACAAGCAAATTTATTTCATATCTGGTAAAAAAAGAACTATCATCAGATTTAGGATAGGGAAATGGTAGTTTTTTCTTCTTGTCATCATCCCCATCTTTAAACTTATTAAGATTTTTAATTATATCTTCCTGTACATCTTTTAAGTAATTAGTTACTTCCTCACAACCCTCATATTTTTCGATCATATTGGCAATTATAGGCTGAACTACTGATAAACCTATTTTTTCTTCCAGTTCTCCCAATTTTTCCTGAGCTTCTGTTTTTAGTTTGCGGATTTTACGCATCACATTTTCCATTTGCTTATTTATTTCAGCATTTTTTTCTCTTATTCTTTTCTTTCTCTCATCAGATAACTGCTGAAATCTCTCCTGATTAATAGGTTCACCATCTTCGTCTACAGGAACCGGTACAGGACCCTGGGGGGTATTTTTGAGAATATAACCATCATCTTTAATTTCCTGTTCAAACTCTTCCATTAATTTATTGGATTTTTGCTGATATTCACTCATTATTTCATTTTTCTTTTCTTCATATTCTTCACCCTCAAAGCCAGCCGGAATTTCTTCCTGCAGTTCTTCAATCAAGTCTTCCATATCTCCTTTAAGTTTGTCACCGGTACCGGCCGGTAGCTTAAGTGCTCGAGGATTTTCTGGATTTTTAAAATTAAAAACATAACAGAGATCCGGTGGTGCAGATTTTTCCTTTGATCGTTCTTTTGTTAGAGTCTTAGCATATGTTGTTTTACCGGTTCCGGGTCTACCTGCCATATATATATTATAACCCTCTTTTTCGATGTTCAGCCCAAAGTTCATAGCCTTTACTGCCCTATTTTGTCCAATAATTCCCTCGGTAAATGGCTCCAATTCTTCTGTTGTCTCAAAATCAAATACGCTAATTTCACAATCACATTTGAGGTCTGCTATTTTCAATCTTCTTTCTTCCTGCATTTTATTCACTCCTTCATACTTAAAGGATCATCCTGCATCAGGTCAGATATAAAGCAATCCTGAAGAAGATGATCCAATAAATTTGATCTATATAAAATTACTTTAATACTTCACCCTTTTATCTGTTACAATAAAGATAGTTTCTTCACCAATATTTGTAGCATGATCTCCTACTCTTTCCAGGGATTTAGCCACATTAATAAATCTTATTACCTGATTTATATTTCCCTTGCCTTCACTTTCATCGAGAAGTTTCAGGCTTTTTTGATATAATTGATCATAAATATTATCTACTCTTTCATCCCGTCGGCAGGCCGCTTCTGCTAAATCCGCATTTTCGGTAATAAATGCTTCAAGTACAGCATCAAGCATATCCCGGGTAATTTCTGCCAGTTCAGGTATCATAACCAGGGGTTCTAAATATTCCTCATTTTTTAGTTCAAGAACTGTTTTTGCAATATTTGTGGAATGGTCCCCGATACGTTCAAGATCTGTTGAAATATTTACCACAGCCAAATAAAACCTGGCCTCACCTATCAAGGGCTTATCATATGACAGAAGGCGAGAAACCTGCTCTTCAATTGTTATTTGGTAATTGTCAAGAACATCATCCCGATTAATAACTTCGCGGGCCAGTTCTACATTATGATCATCCAAGGCTTTAATGGAATTTTGCAGCATTTCTTCGGCAATTTCACTCATATCACTGAGGTCATCTAAAAGTTGATCCTGTTTTTCCTCATAATACTTCTCCATTAATTTATTCACGCCCCTTTTATAAAAGTTTTACCCTTACTTGTAATATTCTTTAACTACCCTTAAAATCCTGCCTGTATTCCTAATAAATTTTTATGAAATAAGGTTCTTATTAATTCTCCTCAATTACCCATACATTATGAAAATATGTGTTTTCAGTGGGATGTGTTATGAAATTATTTACACGCTGATTATAAGCTACCACTGATTTTTTGTTCGTTAAAAATACAATAGGGGCATCTTCTACAATTAGTCGCTGAGCTTTATGATACAGTTTCTGCCTTTCTGTCACCTCCATATTGGACTGACCTTCAATTAATAATTCATCAACTTCATCATTTTGATAAAAAGATCTATTTGTACTACCCTGATTAGCAGAATGTAGTAATATATTTAAAAAATTATCTGGATCACCATTATCTGTTATCCAGCCAAACAAAGCTGCTTGATGCTCACCGGCCATACCTCCTCTTATATGTTCTGTCCATGACAACCTTTCGATATTTACTTCAATCCCCACTTCTCCCAGATCTTCCTTTACCTTTTCCGCAACAGCATCTGCCAGTGGGTTGTAGGGTCTTGGAACATCATATGTTCTCAATGTAAACTCAAACCCATCTTCATAGCCTGCTTCGGCCAGAAGCTGAGCTGCTCTCTCCGGATTATGGGGATATCCAACAAGCTGTTCGTATCCCCACATCTCCCCTGGCAACGGACCTCTGGTAGGTTCTGCAGCCCCCTTAAACAATTCATCTGCAATTTCTTCTTTATTTATTGCATAATTTATGGCCTGTCTTATCTTTTTATTATTAAAAGGAGGTTTTTGATTATGAAGGGCTATATAATTTAAATTCATTCCGGCTGATTCCTGGATTTCAAGGTCTGAATTCTGTTTAACATTTTCTATCTCTGAGGGAGGAACTTCTTTTACCAGATCAATTTTATTTTCCATTAGTGCTGCCATCCTTTCCTCCCTGTCTTTTATTACTTCAAAAACAAGCTGGTCAAGATAAGGACGACCATTCCAGTAATCTTCATTTGCTGTAAGTACCAATTTATCTCCCTTGTCCCATTCTTTTATTATAAATGGGCCTGTTCCGGCAAAAGTTTTAGTATTATTTGCCTCCTCTTTAATTGAGTCCGGACTTACTATTCTACTGGAAAACATAGCTAAATTTTTTAAAAAAGGCGCATATGGCTGCTGCAGGGTAAACCGAATCGTGTATTCATCTAATTTCTCAATCTTTTCAATCATTCCCAAACTCTGATGGGCATAGGGAAAACTGCCCGGGGAGTGATAGGGATGTTCTGCATCAAGCTGTCTTTCAAAATTAAAGACTACTGCATCAGCATCTAATTTTTTCCCATCATGAAAAAAAACATCTTCACGCAGTTTAAAAGTCCAGATTTGACCATCTTTTTCAGTCTGCCAGGAAGTAGC
>CAZSTU010000219.1:0-5134 GCA_964609745.1 uncultured Halanaerobiaceae bacterium | reverse complement strand
ATAGAACGCTTACAGGAGATTACCGGAGTTAAGACCCACCATAATTTAACCGGAATGGAGGATAAAGAGATCAAACACCACCGGCAGTTTAATGTTAAATATGTGCCTGCTGAGATAAGGGATATTTTGTTTTGATAATTAAACTAAATCTTTATCTTTTAATACCCCGTTTTGGGGTATTTTTTATTTTGTTAGGTTTTCTGACATATTTACAGCACCATTTTGAGGGGGTTACATATATTATTCTTAAGAAAGGAGAGGACACTATGGATATTGATGATAAGACCCCTCTTTTTACTATAGGGGTAGTGGAGCGGTTGACGGGTTTAAGTAAAAGACAGATAAGATATTATGATAAATTGGGTATGGTTGTACCTGACAGGACTGACGGAAATAAGAGGCGCTATTCATTAATAGAATTAAAAGAATTATTTTTTATCAGAGATAAATTAGTTGAGGGTAAAAATATTCGAAAAATCAAAAATTTTTTAAATAAAAATGGGTTTGAGGAAAAACCAAAAGTAGATACCAGGGTTAGAAATAGATTTAATGAAGACCAGGATATAAATCTATATACAGCAAACTATCTTGACGTAATGTTAGATAAGCTGACAAAGGGGGAGGAAGATTGAACATGAGTCAGGAGTTAACAAGAGAGGATATAAAAAATTTTGTCCAGCAGTGGGATGTTAAGTTTATTAGGTTACAGTTTACAGATATTTTTGGGGCAGTAAAAAATGTGGCAATTCCGGTAAATCAATTAAATAAAGCCCTGGCCGGACAGATTATGTTTGATGGATCTTCTATTGAGGGTTTTACCCGTATAGAGGAATCAGATATGTATCTTAAGCCTGATATATCGACTTTTAAAATCCTTCCGTGGCAGTTAGAGGAAGGACGGATTGGACGTTTTATCTGTGATATTTGTACTCCTGACAGGGAACCCTTCTCAGGCTGTCCTCGAACTGTGCTCAAAAAAATTGTTGCCGAAGCAGGGGAGAAAGGATTTACCATGAATGTTGGTCCTGAGCCTGAATTCTTTATTTTTCATAAAGATGGGGAGGGGAAAGCGACTACGATGACCCATGAACAGGCCGGTTATTTTGATCTGGCTCCGGTAGATCTAGGAGAACAGGTTAGAAGAGATATCATCATTGCCCTGGAAAAAATGGACTTTGAAGTTGAAGCCTATCACCATGAAGTAGCTCCCGGTCAACATGAGATTGATTTTAAATATGCAGATGCTTTAACCACCGCAGATCGTATTACCACATTTAAATTTATAGTTAAAACAATAGCTGCTCAGCATGATTTACACGCCACTTTTATGCCCAAACCGGTCTATGGTAAAAGTGGTTCAGGGATGCATCTTCATCAATCATTATTTAAAAATGATAAAAATATTTTTTATGCCACAACCACAAAATTCAAGTTATCAAAATACGCCCTTTACTATATTGGAGGCATTTTAAAACATGCACCAGGATTTACTGCCATTACTAATCCCCTGGTTAATTCATATAAGAGATTAGTTCCTGGCTATGAAGCCCCAATCTATATCTGTTGGTCAGAGAGAAATAGAAGTCCGTTAATCAGGGTTCCAGCAATTAGAGGGGAAAATACCAGGATTGAGGTCCGCAGTCCTGATCCAAGTTGCAACCCCTATCTGGCTCTGGCTGTATTATTAAAGTCAGGTTTAGATGGAATTGAAAATAAAATTGAACCCCCTGAACCAGTCAACAAAAACCTATATCAGATGTCAGATATTGCGAGAGATAAATTGAATATAGGTAATATTCCTTCAAACCTAAAAAATGCTGTGGAGTGTTTTAAGAGAGACGGTTTACTCAGGGAAGCCCTGGGGGAGCATATTTCTAAACATTATATTGAGGCCAAACAGTTGGAATGGAGTATGTATAGAAAACAAATTACTCAATGGGAGTTAAATCAATATATAGAAATTTTTTAGGAGGTTTTGATTATGTGTGGGATAACAGGTTGGATTGATTTTGACCAAGATTTAAAAAATAAGGTTAAAACTATTAAAAATATGAGTGAAACTCTAAAACACAGGGGACCTGATGAATCAGGTATATTTTCGGCCAGACATATTTTGCTGGGTCACCGCAGATTAACCGTGGTTGATCCGGCCGGTGGTCAACAACCTATGAGTAGAGTTGTTAAGGGAAACAGATATACTATTGTCTATAATGGAGAACTCTATAATACTGAAGAACTGAGACAGGATTTATTAGAAGCAGGATATAGTTTTGATTCTTATTCAGATACAGAGGTGCTTTTGACTTCATATATTCATTATGGTAGTGAGTGTGTAGAATATTTGAATGGTATCTTTGCCTTTGCCATCTGGAATGAAAGAAAAGAAGAGGTCTTTCTGGCCAGAGATAGAGTAGGAGTAAAACCCCTTTTCTTTTATCGTAGGAATAAGTCTTTAATTTTTGGATCAGAGATCAAAGCTCTTCTGGACCACCCCCTGGTTGAACCAATATTAGATCAAGAGGGGATGATGGAGCTATTTGGTCTGGGGCCGGCTCGCTGTCCAGGGAGTGGTTTAATTAAAGATATAGAAGAATTAAAGCCAGGATACTGTTTGACCTTTAACCGGAAAGACAGTAGTTACAGGCAATATTGGCAGCTAAAAAGTTATTATCATCAAGACGATTTTCTTACAACTGTCAAGAAGGTAAGGGAATTAGTTGATGATAGTGTAAGGAGACAGTTGATCTCTGATGTGCCGCTCTGTACTTTTTTATCAGGCGGTCTGGATTCGAGTGCTATTGCGGCGATTGCAGCCAGAGAATACCAAAAATGGGGAAAAAGGTTAACCACTTATTCAGTTAATTATCAAAATAATGATCTGTATTTTGAAAAAGATAAGTATCAACCTAACTCAGACAGTAAATGGATCCCCGAAGTGGTCAAAAAAATAAATAGTAAACACCATGAGGTGGTTATAAAAACAGAGGATTTAGTTAATAGTTTACGGGAAGCAGTTATTGCTAATGACTTACCTGGTATGGCCGATATTGATTCTTCCCTGTATTTGTTTACAAGAGATATTAAAAAACAATTTACTGTGGCCCTTTCCGGAGAATGTGCTGATGAAATATTCGGGGGTTACCCCTGGTTTCGGAGAGAAGAAGATCTCAATTCTGCTACCTTTCCCTGGTCGAATTCACTGGACATGAGGCGGGGGATCATGGCAGAGGATTTTAAAAATCTTCCCCTGCAGTCCTATGTAGATGCTCAGTACAGGAAAACCGTACAGGAAGTCCCTGTGTTACCGGAAGAAAGCGAGAGGGAAAAAAAGATAAAAAAATTATTTTACCTTAATTTAAAATGGTTTATGGTAACACTTTTGACCAGGAAGGATCGGATGAGTATGGCTAATAGTTTGGAGGTGAGAGTCCCCTTTGCTGACCACAGGTTAATAGAATACTGCTGGAATATTCCCTGGCAGATGAAAAATTATAATCAGATGGAAAAGGGGTTATTAAGGGAAACATTAAGAGGGATAGTGCCTGAACAGATAAGAAAAAGGAGAAAAAGCCCTTATCCCAAAATCCATAATCCTGATTATACAATTTTAATCAAGGAATGGCTGAAAATTATTATTGATGATCCAACCTCTCCCCTCTTACAATTGGTTGATAAAGAAAAAGCTTTAGAGTTAGTAAAAGGAAAATATGATGATTTAAGTACCCCCTGGTTTGGTCAATTGATGAGGGGGGCGCAGTTAATGGCCTATTTGATTCAACTAAATATCTGGCTGGAAGAATACAAGATCAGAATAATTCCATAGTTAAACGAAGACACAGCCTTTAATTAAAAGGAAATATTAAATTTATATTTAATTATTATATTGTCAATAGTAATAGAGAATATAGAAGAGAAATTAAGCTATTTAGACTAGTTTTCAATCATCGATATAGTGGAGGGATAAATGATGGATAAAATCAGGTTATCTAAAACAATGTCATACATCTTACGCCACCACCCGGAAGATTTTAACCTGGAGCTTAATCCAGATGGAACTGTTAGAGTGGAGAAACTGCTGGAAGCCTTAAGTACCAAGTTTAAGAATATTACCCGACAGGATTTAGCAGAAGTAGTGGAGGAAGATGAAAAAGGCCGGTTTAGTTTTAAAGAAGGGGGCGAAAAGATCAGGGCTAATTATGGTCACAGCATTGGAGGTGTCGATCCGGATTATCAGGCTGTCGTGCCTCCCGAGATACTCTATCACGGTACCACCCGTAAAGTAAAGGATAAAATATTAAAAGAAGGACTCAGACCGATGAATCGTAATTATACCCACCTGAGTGAAACCTGCCAGGAAGCTGTCAAAGTAGGGCAGAGATGGGATAACAAACCGGTAATTTTTAAGATTAAGGCAGGCAAAGCCCATGCGGACGGACATGAATTTTACCGGACAGGGGAAGGAATATATTTGACCGATTGGGTTCCAGCTAAATATTTATACCTGAAATAAATTTTAATCACCGGAATTAAATTCAATCATTCGGAAAAAGGGCCTCCGTTTCATACCGGCTGAGAAATTAGAGGAAGAGGGTTATGATGAATTCCAAAAACTCTTTACAGAATAAGTATCCCCCCCGATTTGGTCGGGGGTTATTTTTTGTCTAATTTCTTTATTTTAGACATATTTTCCTCAGTAATCTTTTTTAATTAAAATTATTCCTTCAAGAGTAAAATGTTGAAAATTGCAGGGATAACTATTAATTTAGCGAATATTTATACAGACCCATTTAATATCGCTATAAATACGAGAATCATTTAGTGAGGTGTTTTTGTTGAAGAAAATAATGGTTATTACTGTAATTTTGTTGTTAATAGAAGTTTTAATAGCAGGCTGTTCTATGGAAACAGAGCAGTAATTGTTGACCAGTTATCCCCAAAAGATTGTTACTGATGAGAGTTTTGCTATTAAAGGAGAATATTTAACCGAAAATTCGCAGGGATATCAGGAAATTAAAATTTTGTTGGCTGTAAAAGGAGTGGAGAATGATCACACCCTGATTGATAAAGAAAAGACTTTAACAGAGGATAAAACTCAGCAATTTACTTTTAATGACCTTATTTTGCATGAAATTGA
>CAZSTU010000218.1:0-5141 GCA_964609745.1 uncultured Halanaerobiaceae bacterium | reverse complement strand
TATTAACAACGCCATTACCCTTTAATCACTTTGAACGGGCAGTTCTGATATAGTCTTTTCTTAATGTTTCGAACATACTTGAACGGGTTATTCTTAAGACATAAGCCCACCAGAGGATGGAAACCGTAATAACAGGGGCCATTAAGTGCCGTCACGCATTCCCTACAAAAGCCCAGTTCCAGTTAAGAATCCCATCAATAACATTAATATTAGTATAACGAACAAAATCTGCTGTCAAAGTAATTTCCCGGGCCCAATTGCTCAGTCTGCCCGGAGGCGTCCATCCCAAAATTCCATAAAAAATCATTAACATTAATAAACCAGCAACAAATGTAGGAATAGACCAACCCATGATGGCAAATATCCTGGTTAAATGGTCCCAAAAATCATTGTGATGAACTGCAGAAAAAACTCCAAGGATAATTCCGCCTAAAAACACAGGTAATACTGCAAATAAAGCTAATTCTAATGTTGCCGGAAACCTGGTGGCAAGAGCTTCTGTAACCGGCATACCAGCCGATTCAGACCAACCTAGATCACCCCTGATAACTTCAGAAAACCAGCGCCAATATTGTTGGTGAAAAGGATCATTAAGACCATATTTTTCCACCAGTTCATCAACATCCACATTCCGCAATTCATCAGGGCTGCTAATATAGGTGCTAACTCTCTGGTAAGGGCTTAGCAGCATCATCATCCCAAATATAATCAAAGTAATACCAAAAAGTATAATTGGCAATATTAATAGCCGCCTGATTATATAATTTATCATTTATAATTCAGCTCCTTCCTCAGAATATAGGAATAATAACTAGTTGAAATTAATTAATTTAATTATGATAGCCATAATAATATATTTACTTCTGGAAAATCTTTCAGCAAAAAAGGCACCGGGCGGAAAATCCGCCCGCTGCTCATATTACTTATATACTCTATCCATTTTACTTACATATCAAGTGAATAGAAGTCAATACCTGGTCTCATCGCATTAGGATACCATCCTTCTACCGAGGCTCTCCGGACATTAATTCCAGTTGGCTGATATAACCACAGCATAGTAGCTTCCTCAACTGCAAGCTGCTGCAACTCTTCGTAAATTCCCAGGCGTTCATCTGGGTCAGTAGTATTTATTCCTTCTTTAATTAGTGGATCAGCATTTTCACGAGCCCATTCGCGATAAGCCTCCCCCATATCCTGACCATAATTTCCACCACTGGCCATATAGGGATCTACGAAGTTATGAGGATCCGGGAAGTCAGCTAGCCAGCCAATAAAGGCCAGGGGAATGCGTTCCTGTTCTAATTCATCCAGGAATGTAGCCCACTGGACTCCGCGAACTTTTACATTAAATTTAGGATTAATCTGCTCAACATATGTCTTGATCATATCAGCAGCAATTTTACGGGTATCATTACCAGTGTTATAGAGAATGGTAACTTCAAATCCTTCTCTCCATAGTTCACCATCAAAGGCCTGTTGAAAGTGCTCTTCGGCTTTATCCAGGTTAAGTTCATAGACCTCAGAGTCTTCATTAAAGCCCAGGAGGGGTTCTGGTATTGGACCACGACCCTGTTGACCATGTCCGTCTGCAGCTTCATCAATAAATGCCTTATAATTGAAGCAATAACTAAATCCTTTGCGGACATCTCTGTCACTAAAGAAATCTGCGGGAATACCATTACCATCAAGTTCACCACTACCTACATAATCGTTGCCACTTGTATCTATTTCCCAGGTCATAACGCCAACAGTAGACTGTAGGGCAGGAATGCCTGTATCTACAGCTATTTCTTCTCTCCCTTCAAATTGAGAAACCTGGGCAGGTGGGACATAAATCATATCTGCATCCCCACGTTCCAGCATCAATTTACGAGTACTAAATTCATCAATTGATCTAATTATAGCAGTTTCAAAGTTAGCAGGCTCTCTCCAGTAATCATCATTTCTATTTAGAATAACATGTTCATTATTTTCCCATTCTTGCAGTATAAAGGGTCCGGTACCCATCATTTTATCATAAAGAGGATCGTCTTCCTTTTCGGGATCATGATAATCAGCTATGGTTTCAGGACTACCATCCCAGGCTCCCTGTTCTATACTCCATTCTTTATCAAGAATAGAAGCCCAACTGGCTCCCTGAGCTACTATATTCAGGAAAGGAGGATATGGCTTGGCTAAATGGAAAGTTATCTTATTCCCTTCTATGCTGATAGTTTCATCCAGTTTGTCGTAAACCTGAGCAGATTCTTCAGCTGTTAAATCATTGGGATCCTCTACACCAACAACCTCCTGAGTGAGGTCAGAAAGACTACCCATATCCAGAAGTGGTTCGTAAAGCATCCATACTGGTCCACCGGTTCTATCAAAGATCATGCCTCTAATAAAACTATATTTTACATCTTCAGGAGTTAATTCATTACCATTACTAAATTTTATACCTTCTCTAAGTTCAAAAGTATACTCCATCCCATCTTCACTAATCAGACCATTGTCTTGTGAAGGTACTTCTTTAGCAAGGAGAGGCTCAAATTCCCTAACACTTTCTCCTTTATAAGCAATCAAATTCTCATAGACCTGAAAAATAACTTCACCACTGGAAGTATCATATGAATAATGGGGATCCATAGTATCCTGATTACCTATAGTTACAAAATTAAATGTATCGGAGTCTTCCGCCTGAACTTCAGCAACCAAATTAACTCCGGCAAAACCTAAAAACAAAATCAGGGTCAATGCAATTACTTTTTTGCTCATATGTTTGTTTTACCTCCTTAAGATTTTTGGCTTTCATAATATCTGCTAATTATGTTAGCCATTTCCATAAAATACCACTTAACTAAACTTTATTTTAGTATCATCACCTCCTGAAACTTAAATAAATATTAACCACTCCGCCCCTACTTACTAATATATTTCTAGATAAAAAAATAAATCCCTTCCTGAAAATGTATATTTTCTAATTAATAATATTTACTTGTCCAGCCAGACTTCTCGAAACTTGTTAAAATATTGGCCTTTAGCCGGTAAATAATAATCCATGACATATGGTTTAACCAGTGAGTGAGTAGTCAAATGATATAGAAAAACCCAGGGTGCTTTTTCTATTGCAATCTTGTTAGCCTCCTGATAAGCCTCTTCTCTCAAATCATTATATCCAATTTCTCTTCCAAGCCTGGTCCATTTATCAAAAATTCTATCCTTAAATTGAAAATAATTACCCTGAGAACAATCTATCTTATTTGAATTTAAAAGAGTATATAAAAGATTATCTGGATCATAATAATCATTTATCCAGGTCATTTTGAACAAAGACACTTCCCCATTTTCTATTAATTCAAGATATTCTTCCCATTCCTTTTCTTCCAGATTAATATGTATGTCAGATTTACGGTATTGGGACTGCAATACATTGGCAATCTTCCTATTGATTTTGTCATTATCATAATGCAAAGTAACCTCAACACCTTCTTCATAACCGGCTTCCTCCAGCAGTTTCTTTGCTTTTTCTGGATTATATTCATAAAATTTCAACTCGGAATTATGACCCAGCATACCAGGAGGAATTATTCCTTTTGCTTCTTTTACTCTTCCATTGAAAACAAGTTCAATTAATTCCTTGCGATTTAGCGCATAATTCATGGCCTTCCTTACTTTTTCACTATCAAAGGGCTTCCTTTCTATATTCATTCCGTAAAAATATATTCCTGGTAAGGGTTTTTCATAATATTTTTCTCTTTTAATAGCTTCTTGATAAAACACATCTGGTACTGCCGTCTGATAAATTTCCCCTTTTTCATATAAAATCCATTCATCTAAACGATCAGTAATAATTCTATAGTTTAATTGTTCAAGATAGGGTAATTGATAACCATCTTTGTCAGTCTTCCAGTATTTATCATTTTTAATTAATTCTATTCTGGAATCTTTGCTCCATGATTTAAATTTAAATGGACCAGTTCCCACTGGATGAAATCTCCATTCGTCCTTCCATTTTTTAACATCTTCTTCTGGTATAACAGAAAACTTATTATCAGTCAAAATCGACAGAAAGGGAGCAAAAGGATCCTTAAGTTCAATTTTAAGGGTATATTCATCTGATGCATAAACACCATCTAGTTTTTCTTCCTTTCGATTTTTAACATCTTCGTAACCCTTAATCATTTCAATATTTTCATTGCCTGATAATTCATCATTTTTTGCAATATAATTAAAAGTCCATACCCAATCCTGTGCTACAACTTTCCGGCCTCCATTTGCAGTTTTTGTACCTTTTTCCGTTTTATCATGAAAATATACATCTTCTTGCAAATGAAAAGTATATACCAATCCATCTTCTGATATACTCCATTTTTTAGCTAAAAGAGGACTTATTTTGCCTTTATCATTATATTCAACAAGAGTTTCAAACATCTGTGAAATCAATTCACTGGAAGAATCATTGGTAGGATAAGAAGGCACCAATGTTAGAGGCTCACCGGGTAAAGCATCCAACCAGATGCCACCTGCTTTATTATTATCACCTCCTTTACAGGTAAAAACTAATCCAAAAACCAAGATAAACGTCAAAATTATTATAAAATTATTTTTATTTATAGTCCTCTACCTCCCCTGAACTACTTCTGCTATACTATTATAATTAATATATTCTAGATAAAGCTATTAATTCCTTCTAAATATATTTCAATGAATAAATACTCTTGATAAAAACTATAATTTCTGCCAGTATTCTTTTATCTGATTTCTTAAATCCTCTTTATTCCCCCGATTATCCAGTATTTTATCAGCCCACTCTTTCTTTTTTCCCAATGGCAACTGGGCTTCTATTCTCTGTTTAGCTTTTTCAAGTGAAAGAGAATCTCTTTTCTGCAAACGTTTAAGCTGGGTAAAATAATCTACAAAAATCACCCATACTTCATCAACTTTTTTATCAAGTCCAACTTCATAAAGTAGAGGAACTACCAGCACAATATGATTATTCTCTGTTTCCAAATTTTCAAGTTTTCGCTCAATTTTATCTATTATTAGAGGATGGGTAATTTCTTCCAGCTTTTTGCGATGTTCATTATCCTGAAAAATTATATCTCCCAATAAACTACGATTAATTTCGCCGTTATCTTTTAATACTTCGGGTCCAAAAATCT
>CAZSTU010000217.1:0-5251 GCA_964609745.1 uncultured Halanaerobiaceae bacterium | reverse complement strand
TTAATAGTAATTTTAAAAATGGATGGTTTTTAAACGTATTTTTATTTAAACTGTAATGTATCCACTGGGCATCCCGTTCTCCAGATATAATATTGGCCTGTTTTAGTTTTCTCAGATGCCTGGAAACATTTGATTGATTCAAGTCCATAATATATTCCAGTTCACACACACAGAGTTCTTTTTTACTAATAAGATTAATAATCCGAAGTCGATTTTGATGTGATAAAGCTTTCATTAATTCAACTAAATCCATTCTTCTAACCTCCATATTATTATATTCGATTTCAATCATATTATATGCTTTAAAATAATATTTGTCAATAAAAAATATAAAAACAGGTTTTTTCCTCTTTTATCAAATCAAATTTTTTGCGTAGTAAATATTTATTAACCAGCAGTCCTTATGATAGATAACAACTTTTCTTTTCAACAAAAAAGGGTGAAACCCTTGCTATAAGTGTTATAATGGTAGTCAACAAAACAAACCATTAAACTAACCTACAGGATGGATTTCACCTATGGCAATTTACCAATAATGAAAGCTGTCAACTTTCTAAAAAATTGAAATGAGGCCTTTTTTATTTTTCAAAATCTTTATAATTTAGATTGCTTAGAATTATGAAAACACTTATTTTATTATAATTTATCAAAATCCTGACTTTTATCGTAATAATATGTTCCATCTAAATTACAACTACAATCTTCTTGATCTGCATAGGGGCAGCCTATACATTTAGTCCCTTTTTTCTTTTCAATAATAATCTTTGCAGTTGCTCCAGATATTATTGCCAGTATAATTAAACCTACAATTAAGTTACTCATAATTACCTCCTATGAACTCATGCTTAATTCAGCTGTTAATTTTTGCTCTTTTTTTCTTATCAAATATACAATATAAGCGATCATTGCTGATACCGCTATTAAACCTGGTATAAAACCATTACCAAAACCACCTGTTGTGATTATTGTTCCTCCCTGATAAACAATGAATGAAACAATATAACCCATACTGAACTGAAATCCAATAGCTCCTGCTAACCATTTTTTGCTCTCCATTTCGGCGTTCATTGCCCCAATTGCTGCAAAACACGGTGGTGTAAATAAATTAAAAACTAAATATGCTAAAGCTGCTACTGAAGTTAAACCCATCGCCCCTGCAACAGTTGAACCATCAGATACTAAAGCTAATTCTTCGGGATTAATAAAATTTGTAATTGAATATACAACTGCCAGGGTACCAACTACATTTTCCTTTGCTATAAAACCAGTAATTGCTGCAGCAGCTAACTGCCATGTCCCAAAGCCTAAAGGTATTAATAATAAAGACAGTGGTGATGAAATACTTGCTAAAATACTGGAACTTTCTGCACCTTCAGCAACAACCTGGAACTGCCAGTTAAATGTCTGCATAATTTGTACTGTGGCATTGGAAACTAAAATAATTGTCCCTGCTTTTACTATAAATGCTTTAGCTCTTGAAAGCATAGATTTAGTGGCTCTCTTGATACTAGGAATTCTATAATCAGGTAATTCCATAATAAACGGTGACCTTGTACTCTCATCACCAGTTATTTTTCGTACAATTATGGCCCCTACAATAATAATACCAATTGCCAAAAAGTACATAGTTGTTCCCACCCAGCCTGCATCGTTAAAAAATGCTCCTGCAAATAGAGCAATAACAGGCAATTTTGCTCCACAGGGCATAAAGGGTGTTAGCATTGCAGTCGTTCTTCTTTGTCTCTCGTTTTTAATCGTTCTTGTTGCCATCACACCCGGAATAGCACACCCTGTTGAAATAATCATGGGAATAATTGATTTCCCTGATAAACCAACTTTTTTGAAAAACCGACCCATACCAACAGCAACCCTTGACATATAACAGGAATCCTCAAGTAAGGCCAGTAAGCAAAACAGCACCATAGTTAGTGGTAAGAAACCAACAACTGCTCCCACACCACCAATAATACCCTCTCCTAAGATAGCCTCAAGGACTGGGGATACTCCCTCACCGAGCAAACTACCTACCCAGGCATTAAACATATCAATCCAGCCAACAAATATGTCTGCTAAAAATGGTCCTATATGTGTCTGTGAAAGTGAAAATACAGCCCACATAACAGCAGCAAAGATAGGTATTCCCAACCATTTATGTGCTACAATTCTATCAACAACATCTTGTTTGGTTTGAGCACTACTACTTACCTCTCTATCTTCTACCTTAATAACAATGTCTTTTACAAACTCAAATCTTTCTTTATCAGCAGCTTCAACTTCACTTTTATCTGTCATATCCACATCTCCAGCAGAAAATGGTGCTTTTTGATCATTACCATTTGCTTTAACCACCGATGAGATAAGAGCTTCTAAACCATTATTAGTTCTCCGCGTTGCTACTGTTTCAACTACTGGACACCCTAATAATTCGGATAACTGATTAACATCTATATCAATATTCTTCTTCTTACTTAAATCACTTTTATTTAGAGCTACCACAATTGGTATCTCTAATTCAAGAAGCTGAGTTGTAAAAAATAGACTTCTGCTTAGGTTGGTTGCATCAACAATATTAATAATAACATCTGGATCTTCATTTTTGACAAAACCACTTGTAATATGTTCTTCCGAAGTAAAGGGAGACATTGAATATGCTCCCGGCAGGTCTACCGCTGTAATATTTGTATTTTTTTTATTAAGACCTTCCTTAATATCTCCTGCTTTTTTCTCCATAGTAACTCCCGGCCAATTACCAACATGTGCTATTTCACCTGTTATTGCATTAAATAAAGTTGTTTTACCGCTATTTGGATTCCCCGTAAGCGCCACTTTAATGCTTTTTTGATTACTCATTAATCTTCCCCTCTCAATTATTTATTTCCTTTAGCTAACTTTTTGCTTATTTTGATAAAATTAAGTTATAAACTTAATTAAATTACTTATGATTTATTGCAAAAAAATTAAACAATAATAGCTTCAGCTAAATCTTTATCAATACTATACCTTGCATCTTTGATGTTTATAACATAATTATCAGCCAGTACAGAGATTAAAGTCACAGATTCTCCTTCATAACAGCCTAATGTAAATAAAAACTTTTTAAGTTCTTCATCATTAGTTTTAATATCTTTTATAATATATTCTGTATTAGTATCTGCCTCTGCCAGATTTGTCACTGTCCCGGCCAGATTTTCTTTTGCATTTTCATCTTCAATTATAAATTCATTACTCATAATAGTATCCAAATTACTCCCTCCTTTAAAGTGATATTGATTTTCATTATCAATAATTAATATAAAAATATTAAGCCAGTCGTATATACCACCTCTCAATTATTTCATTGTAACGTAAAAAGTTTTTTAGGTAAACCTAAAAATTTATTAAAAATATTTTCTTATTATAAATTACATTTATCAGGCGAATCTAAATCCCTGGCAAAGACTATACTTATTATTTATTTGAAAATGATTTTCATTTTCTATTAGTATTTTAATATAATATTAAATTTCTGTCAAGGGTATGATAAATATTTTACTGGTAACAATCAAAATTATAATCAGTTTATTTCCTCAAAACCAGTGGACTTCACCTGTTTCACCTTTAAACTGGGTTATTTATCGAAACATACCTTTTGTAATCCTAGGGGCATTAACTACGTATCTAATATCAAAAGAAGCCTACCAAAATAATAATCTATCCTTTAAAAAATTGGAATAGTCATTATTGTATCTTTTGCCTGTTATTTACCTGTAATTACTTTTACAAATAAATTCAGTATTATTAATATCCTTATGATACCTAAAACTCTCGCCTGCCTATATATTATTTATATTGCTTATCGTAAGTATAAAAATAAAAATGCTCTTACTTTAAAGATAAAAACAAATATCTTAAATTTTTTATAATCCCACTTGACACTCATCCCTCCATACTGTATAATTATTTTTAACAATTTAACATGCTAAAAACCTTGAAAGGGGAAGAAGTAAGCCTTTCTGCCGAAATACACCCCTTGAGTTGCCAGCCGAATTTTCAGTAGGCCAGGCCGTAATCCGTCGTTATCCGGTGAGGGAGTGATTGCTCCCAAAATGAGAATCTGCTATTTTTGCAGGTTAATATCAGGTGGTACCGCGATGATCTAAAATCGCCCTGAAATGGGGCGATTTTTCTGTTTTTATAGAGGTTTTTAGCCAAAAACATATGGGAGGAATAAATAATGAAAAAATCTAAAATTAGTTTTGGAGTGGCTCTTTTACCCATTATCGTATTATTATTAACGGGAGCATTTTCAGTTTTATTCTGGGAAGTTGGGATGCTTGTCCCACTTATCAGCGGAATTATAACAACAGGAATAATTGGAATTTTTCACGATTTTGACTGGAATGATCTTGAAACAGGATTAAAAAAAGGAGTTTCCAGTGCTCTAACCCCTGTATTTATTCTCTTAATTGTTGGGACTATCATCGGTACCTGGATTGCCAGTGGTACCATTCCGGCCATGATTTATTTTGGACTGAAATTTTTAAATCCTTCTGTTTTTGTTCCCCTTTCAGCTCTGATCACTGCTATTGTTGCCACAACTATCGGAACTTCTTTTACTTCAATAGCAACAGTGGGCGTTGCTTTAATGGCTGTAGGTAATGCCATGGGTTTTCCCGCTCCACTGACAGCTGCTGCTGTTATCTCCGGGGCCTTTTTTGGGGATAAATTATCTCCCCTCTCTGATACCACCAACATTGCTCCAGCAATGGCCGGATGTACCCTTTTTGAACATGTGGGCCATATGCTCTGGGATACCCTGCCCGCCTTTGCCCTTTCTCTTATAATTTACTGGGCAGTCAGTTTAAATCACATTGGTAGCAGTATAAGTGGAGCAGAACAGATCAATACTTTAATTCAGGGTCTGGAAAGTTCCTTCAATTTAACTCCCGTTCTCTTCATCCTTCCCCTGATTACAATTATTCTGGCTGTTCGTAAAACACCGGCTATACCCACACTACTATCCATGTCAATTCTAGGTGGTATTTTTTCCATAATCTTTCAGGGGAGTTCTCTGGTAAGTGTTCTGGAATCATTTACTTCAGGTTATAACAGCAGCAGCGGCCTGGAAATGCTTGACAGCCTTTTGAGCAAAGGTGGGATTAATTCTATGGGAAATACAATCATTTTATTGATTACTGCTGCAGCCCTGGGAGGAATAATGCAGGAAGTAGGGATTCTGGACAGTATTCTCACAAAAATTATGAGTTTGATT
>CAZSTU010000216.1:0-5275 GCA_964609745.1 uncultured Halanaerobiaceae bacterium | reverse complement strand
TCTATTCTGGCACCCCATATTTTAATAGCTCGAATTAAAGCAACGGGTATACTAAAACCAAAATAAATTGGTAACCACAGACCCATAGGTATAGGAACTGTTCAAAGTATCTTCTGTAAAAATGGCTTATAAATAGCGATGAACTGAAAAAATATACTCAACACTATAGCCAGCCATAAATATTTATTTTTAAATGAAGACCTATCAAAACCAGTACCTTTTTCACGTCGGGCATTAAAAACATGGAAAAGTTGCGTAAATGACAAAATAGCAAAACTCACAGTCCTGCTTAATTCAATTGAATAACCACTATTTAGAACAAATAAAAATGTTACCAGAGGGCCCAGGGCCACTATAGTACTATGAATTAAGAGCTTTTTCTTGAAACTTTTATGCAATATTGATTTATCCGGATCTCTTGGTTTTCTTTTCATAACATCAGGTTCAGGTACTGCCCAGCCTAAAGATAATGCTGGAAATACATCAATAACTAGATTAAGCCATAAAATTTGTAGAGCCAGCAAGGGTACAGGTACCTGTAATATTATCCCTAAAAAAATAAATATTATCTCACTCAGATTACTGGAAAATAAGTAATATATAAATTTTTGGATATTATCAAAAATAACTCTACCCTGTTTGATCGCTTTCACTATGGTACTAAAACTGTCATCCAATAAAACCATATCAGAGGCATTTTTGGCTACAGAAGTACCACGTTTTCCCATAGCCACACCAATATCTGCTCTTTTTAGAGCAGGAGCATCGTTTACCCCATCTCCGGTCATTGCCGTAATTTCATTATTTTGATTTAAGGCATTAACTATATTTAATTTTATCTCTGGAGAAACTCTGGTAAAAACGGAACACTTACCAATAGTTTTACTGAGCTCATCGGCATTCATTTTTTCTATTTCCTGTCCGCAAACGTTATTGCTATTCCCATTTCCAACACCAACTTTTCCAGCAATAGAGAGAGCAGTATCTTTTTGGTCTCCGGTTATCATTTTAGTTTTAATCCCCGCTTCATGTGCCTCCTGAATAGCAAGTTTTGCCTCCTTACGGGGAGGGTCCATTATTCCAGCAAAACCAAGGAAAGTTAAACCAGAATCAATAACCTGATTAATTTCTTCTTCATCTACAGCCTGTTCTTCACTTTTATACGCTAAAGCTAATACTCTAAGTCCATTTTTGCCCATTTCAATATTTTTTTCATTAAGGTAGTTAATTTTTTCTTCTGTTAATTCTTCTATTTTCCCATCTCTTAATTGATTTTCACACATATTAAGTACAACAGAAGGAGCACCCTTAACAAAAACAAAACCATCATCTTCAGGTGTTTGATAGGAAACAGCCATATGTTTCAGTTCAGAACTAAAAGGTATTTCAGCCAACCTTTGATAACCATCATCTTCCATTTCACTTCTGTCAATTCCTTCTTTTTTAGCTGCAGTTACCAGAGCACCTTCAGTTGGGTCTCCAACTACTTTCCAGATAGATTCCTCTTCATCTTCATTAACCACTGCATTACTACATAAAGTGCCGGTTTTTAAAAATAGATTTAAAGCAGCACCCAGTTCTGAATTAATTTCTTCACCATTTTTTAATCTGAATTCACCTTCTGGTTTATAACCAGTCCCTGTAACATTTATCTCTTGCCCTGATAGATATATCTGACTCAGGGTCATTTGATTTTCCGTTATAGTTCCGGTTTTATCAGTACAAATAATAGTTGTTGAACCTAAAGTTTCCACAGCAGGCAGTCGGCGAACAAGTGCATTGTTTCTAACCATTTTTTTCATACCAATAGCCAGGGTAATAGTGGCTACTATCGGCAAACCTTCAGGTACAGCAGCTATTGCCAGGGCAATACCTGTTTTAAACATTTCTATAACAGGTCTGCCCATAAAAATACCAATTACTGTTACTATTACAGCTATAATTAAAGTTAATTTTACCAGATCTTTTCCCATCTTATCCAATTTTTTTTCCAGAGGTGTTTCATCACTTGTTGTCTCTTCTAATAAATTACTTATGTGACCCATTTCCGTGTCAGTGCCAGTACTGGTTACTATTACTTTGGCGTTTCCGCGGGAAACCGCTGTTCCCATATAAACCATATTTTTTCTTTCTGCTAAAGGTATATCTTGGTCAACTTTTAAATCAACATTTTTAGATACCGTTTCTGCTTCTCCGGTAAGTAGAGATTCATTTATTTGTAATTTGTCTTCTTCAATAAGCCTTCCATCCGCACCAACTCTATCCCCTTCTTCAAGTATCATAATATCTCCAGGAACTAAATTTTCTGCTTTTATTTCTCTAACTTTTCCTTCCCTGATTACCTTTGCCGAAGGAGAAACCATTTCTTTTAATGCTTCAAGAGATTTTTCAGCTTTATACTCTGTCACAAAACCAAATGCAGCATTAAGTACAATTACTCCCAGAACAGCAAAACCCTCCACAAAATCACCAATTAAAAAAGCTATAATTGCTGCCACCAGCAATAAAATTACAATTATATCCTTGAATTGGTCTATAAGAACTTCCCAGGCAGATACTCCTTTTTTTTCTTTCAACTTATTTTTGCCATATTTTTTTAGTCTTTTTTCTACTTCGTCTTTATTAAGTCCATTTTCGGGATCTACATTAAATTTGTCTGCAATATTACTTACATTTTGTTTATAATAATCGTCATCGTCACTACTAATAAAGCATCCCTCCTGAAAGAAGATTAAATTTATTGTAAACAATTAGTCATTTGCTACCAGTTTATTTTAATTACACACAATAACTAAATTTTTTCAACCTTTAACATATCCTGTCCTGACACAGAGAAATCTTTCTTAGACCCACCTCCTTTTTTTTACATCTTCCTGACTGAAACTTTTATGTATATATTTATCTTATCAAATATTTTTTATACTGGCAAGAAAAATTAACAAACAATCTTTTGCTTACACTATTTTAAAAACTTACTTATAATCTCCACAACAAAATTATGCTGTTCACTTCGTTTAATTGTCGCCCGACCATCATTATCCTGAAATCCATAAAAACCAAACTGTGAGTGATTTCCACCCTCAATTTCGATAAATTCTGTATTTGACGGTAGATACTTTTTAGATTCTTCGATATCTTCAGCTGTTACTATTTCGTCATTTTCAGCATAAATTGATAAGACATCCAGTTCTTCAAAATCTGAAAGATCATCATCTCCATCAATATAGGAAGCCAGCAGAATAAGCTGTTCTACTTTTTGGGGATTATTTTTAATATATCTTCCGGCCATCGCTCCCCCCAGTGAATGCCCAACAATAACCCAGTTAGTAATCTGCTCGTATTCAGCTATTACTTTGTCCGCTTCATTTACCCCGAATATTGCCAGATTAAAGGGCATAGACACAATTACAACCATAAATCCCTGTTGCGAAATTTGAAAAGCCATGGGAACATAGGCTTCTGGTTCCACCCGGGCTCCGGGATAAAAAATAATCCCGGTTTCACTTTTTTGCCCGGGCATTATTTCCAGCCAACCATTTTCTCGGCTGTTAATTTCCTGCCGGTTCTCAATCATGTTCAGTGGTTGCTCCGTAGCTTTATAAGAATCCATAAGCCAAAACATTCCTCCAATCATTACAATTATCATTCCTGCTATGAAAACCATGAACATCTTTTTTTTCATTTTAACTCCCGTCCACGTTGTTCTTTATTTTATATAGTATTCTAATATATAGTATTCTAATTGACTTTTTTAAAAAAATCATCTCATTTCTAAATATAATTTACTGCCAGCTATCCTGGTTTTTTATCTACATCACTATTTTGTTTATATCTCTGTATTTTTTCTTTAGAAGTTATATTCTTGCCTAATTCAATTTAAGATATCATCTTTTCTTATTGAGGTTCACTCCCAATAAAAGGCTCCAGGTCCCAGATTTCTTCTGCATATTCTCTAATAGCTCTATCGGAAGAAAATATACCGGAGTTTGCAATATTAATGGTTGACATCTCAAGCCAGCACTCCCGGTCCTGATAAAGTTTTCCGATTTTTTCCTGAGCTTCAGCATAAGAAGAAAAATCCTTCAGGACAAAATACTGATCATTAAAATCAAGTAGATGGCGACTAATTTCCTCAAACTTACTCCGGGGAGCGGGAAGAGTTCCATCTACCAGCTGGTCCAACACCTTTTTTACGGCAGGTTCATTTTCATATATTTCCCGGGAATTGTAACCACCATGCTGATAAAAATCCATTACCTGTTCCGAGTCCAGACCAAATGTAATTATATTCTCTTCTCCCACCTGTTCCTGAATTTCTATATTAGCTCCATCCATAGTACCCAGAGTTATAGCTCCATTCATCATCATCTTCATATTACCGGTTCCCGAGGCTTCCTTACTGGCAGTCGAAATCTGTTCACTGACTTCAGCAGCAGGAATAATCTTTTCAGCCAGAGAAACACCATAATCAGGTAAAAACACCACCTTTAACCTGTCCTCAATTTGAGAATCATTATTAACCAGTTCTCCCACAGTATTAATCAATTTAATGATTAATTTGGCATAATGATAACCTGGGGCGGCTTTACCGGCAAAGATAAAGGTTCGAGCCGGAATATCTGTGTTCGGTTGCTCCCGAATCTGATTATAAAGATGAAGAACATGGAGAATATTCATTAGCTGCCGTTTATAACCGTGAAGACGTTTTATATGCACATCAAAAATGGAAGTGGGATCAATCATTAGCTCCAGTTCCTGTTCTATAAAACCGGCCAGTTTTTCTTTGTCTTTAAGCTTTACCTCAGCCAGCTCTTTTTGAAAAGCAGAATCAGTGGCATACTCCTCCAGAGCCTCCAGTTCAAAGGGATTACAGATCCAGTTGTCTCCAATCTTTTCAGTTATCAGTTCCGCCAGCTCTGGATTGGAATTAAGCAGCCAGCGCCGCTGGGTGACTCCATTTGTCTTATTCTGAAAGCGCTCGGGAAAAATGCGGTAAAAATTGTTTAGCTCTCTTTCCTTTAAAATTTTCGTATGCAGCCTGGCTACTCCATTGACTGTATGACTGCCCACTATTGCCAGAGGAGCCATGCGGACCATACCCTCATGAATTATTTCCATATCATCAATCATATCCTGGTCTACCTGATGGGTCTTTTCCAGCTTCTGGCAGAATCGTTTGTTCATTTCTTCAATAATCATATAAATTCGTGGTAAAAGAGAACGGACATTGTCTATGGGCCATTCTTCCATGGCCTCCGCCAGCAAAGTATGATTG
>CAZSTU010000215.1:0-5291 GCA_964609745.1 uncultured Halanaerobiaceae bacterium | reverse complement strand
TACTTCTACTGTCCATTCCCCGGACTCAAGATCGGCAAAAATTTTTTCTATTTTATCTTTTTTCTCCAGCTGGTAAATCTTATTTTCAGTTAATTCACTATTAAAGACATTAAGCATTACCTTTTCTGTTCCATTGACATCTGTCAACTCAATCTCAGCCTTTAAATTTCCCACTCCAGATTCTTCCGGACCAAAAGTTTCACACCCTGCTACCAGCAACACCAACAAAACAAGTAAAATAAAACATGAAAACAGCCTATTCATCATTAATATCCCCCTTTTTTAGATGCTTATCCTTTTTTTGAGAATTTTTAAAAAATTTACCATCTAATATTATCGGACCCTGCTTTGGTCCCGATAATATTGAAAATAGATAGTAAATAACAATCTCATATAACATAATATAATCTTTCTATCTCTACTGACAATAATAAATTTTAATCAATATACCCGGGTATTTTCCTTTAGATAATCAAAAATCCTTCGAGCCAGCCCAGAACTAATCCCCTCTGCCTCTTTCAGCTGGCTAATCCGGGCATTTTTAATTTTTTCCAGAGAACCAAAATGCTGCAGTAAGGCTTTTCTACGCTCCGGGCCAATACCCGGTATATCATCAAGCATACTGTGAGTCAACCGCCGGCTGCGCAATTTCCGGTGATAACTTACAGCAAAGCGGTGTGCTTCATCTCTAACACGCTGCAGAAGCTGTAGTGCACCTGAACTTAAGTCAAAAATCACCGGTTGCTGTTGTCCGGGCAAAAATACTTCTTCTTCTTTTTTAGCCAATCCAATAACCGGCTGGTCAAAAAGCCCCAGGTTATCCAGTACTTCCTTGACAGCATTCAGCTGGCCCTTACCCCCATCAACCAAAATTAAGTCCGGGAGAGGGCGCTCTTCATCCAGCAGCCGGGAATAGCGTCTTTCGGCCACCTCACGCATCATGGCAAAATCATCTGCCCCCTGGACAGTTTTAATCTTAAATCTACGGTAATCTTTTTTAGCCGGAACTCCTTCTCGAAAAACAACCAGAGAAGCAACCGGGTCTGTACCCTGAATATTAGAGATATCCATTCCTTCAATATATTCAGGGGCTTCAGGCAGGTCAAGCTTTTCCTGCAGTTTCAGGGCAGCATTACTTGTTCTTTTGCGGGCATATTTCTGTTTAATACTTTCCTTTTTCAAATTTTCCCGGGCATTCTTTTCTGCCATTTCCACAAGCCGCTTTTTGTTACCCCGTTCCGGTAAATGTATTCCCACTTTCTTACCCTTTTTTTTCTGTAATCTATCAGCCAGAAGATTCTCCCCGGCAAAATCACTATTAACTAAAATTTCATCAGGAATTTTCGGAGCCTGTTCATAATACTGCTGCAGAAAAGAACCCATAATTCGCTGTAACTCTTCATCTTCAGAACCTTCCATCATAAAGTGCTCCTGGCCAATCAAGCGGCCCTGTCTCAGTAGTAACAATTGCACACAGGCTTCCCCCTCTTCATTCCGGGCCAGAGCAATTACATCCTGGTCCAGATTCTTGTCTGACATTACCTTCTGCTGTTTGTCTATTTCCTTAAAAGCTTCCCGGGCATCACGCAACCGGGCCGCTTTTTCAAAATTTTTGTTTTCACTGGCCTCATACATTTTTTCCTCCACCCGGGAAATTAATTCCTCCTGACGACCGGACAGAAAAAGACAGGCCTGATCAATTAATTCCCCATATTCCTCAGGAGTTACTTCTCCAATACAGGGACCAAGACATTTATCAATATGGTAATTAAGACAGGGGCGATCCTCAGGATTATCAGCATCAAGATCCTTTTTGCAGCGGCGTAGAGAAAATAAGTCTTTGATAGTATTTAAAGTTTTGTAGACAGCATCAACATTGGCAAATGGGCCGAAATAACGGCTGCCATCCTTTTTTACCAGACGGGTTTTAAATATCCGCGGAAAATCTTCCTGGACAGTAACTTTTATATATGGATAAGTTTTATCATCTTTAAGCCTGATATTATAACGGGGCTGATACTTTTTGATTAAATTAGCTTCCAGAATATATGCTTCCACTTCCGTGTCAGTTACCATATAATCAAAATCAGCCACATTATCAACCATTACCCTGGTTTTATACGTATGATTACCCTCACGAAAGTAAGACCGGACTCGCTTTCGCAGAGAAACAGCCTTTCCCACATAAATGATTGTATTCGTGAGATCTTTCATCATATAAACTCCAGGTTCATCAGGTAAACCGGCAATTTGTTCTTCGATTTGTTCTCTCGTGTCATCCATCTATATCACCTTTAGAAAATTAAATTGATAAACTCTAACTACTATCTTACAATTTTCAAATTTAAAAATCAAATCTTTACTACCCGGTTTTCAATTTGTTCTCAGACACAAATACTAATTAACACAGGAATTGCATTAAATATATATCATCACATTAAAACTTACTTTTACTAAAATTATATTAATTATTATAAAAAGTATCACAATTAATCAGAAAGATTTCTCACAATTCCATACTTTCTGGAAACAACCATATCAGCCACTCTATTATTATATTTAACATTAATAAGTTCTATAAATTCTGGTGAATACTCTTTAAGAACTCCCTGGTATTTTTCAACCTTTTCTCCCCTGAAAACTTCAAGGATTACTTGATAACCGATATAATGCTCCAGTAATGGTTCAAACGAAGTTTCAATAGTTCCGGCTAAATCATTCTGAACCCGGGAAATATATTTATTTTGAGAGGCTAAAACCATACCGGTAGGACTGGTTCGAGACATTTGATGAGTAACTAAATTTAATATTTCCATTAAAGAATCCTTGATAGTTTTAAAGAAATTCTTAATCTGACGCCAGCTTTTACTTAATCTAGAAGGATTAAATGTTTTTTTAAGTTCTTTTTCCCTTTCCTTTCTTCCCTCTTCCGTTAATTCATCATGATAACGTATTAAAGCTTGAATTGAAGTATATTCACTTTTATATAATAGATAACTTAATAAATTATAACCTGAATCATCTGCCATTTTTTCTTTATATTTAAATTCTAAACCAGTATTCCTGACCTTTAATACACCTTTTGTTTCTTCACCTGTCTTGTGCTCTAAAGTTATCATATCATCACGCAAATCTTTTAAACATTTGTCTTTTTGAACTTTCCTGATAATGATAGCAATAATAGCAGATAATAAAATGAAAATTATCGTAATTGTAAATACGTCCACTTGCTCAACCTCCTGATTTTAGGAAATACTTTTTTTAAAATTTTTTGACTCCGGTTTTATTGTAACATAGAACATATCTATTCCCCAAATTTTTTGACTGAAAGATGATATTGTAGTACAATAAACACATCCCCCCCAGGGGGATATTTTTTACAGGGAGTGATAACTGATGTGTGATACTGAGAATACTCATCCTCAGGCAAAAAAAGTAATTAATAGATTATCCAGAATAATTGGTCATACCAATGCAGTAAAAGAAATGTATGAAGATGGTAGAGATTGCAGTGAAGTACTAATACAAATTGCTGCTATTAAATCAGCACTTACTAATGTAGGCAAAATAATATTAGATGATCATATTGACCATTGTGTAGTTGAAGCAGTAGATAAAAACAATGATGAAGTCCTGGAGGACCTTAAAGATGCTATTGAAAAATTTTTGAAATAAAGCTTAAAAATACTTGAATTATTTATATTCATAATTAAAATTAATGGAGGTTTTATAATGTGGTATTTGGTTTTCAAAACACTTTTGTCAGCTATAATCATTGTGGCTGTGTCTGAAATATCAAAAAGGAGCTCACTGTTAGGAGCAATTTTAGCATCATTACCTCTGGTTTCTTATTTAGGTATTATTTGGCTATACATTGATACTAACAGTAAGGCTAAGGTTTCTGAACTGTCTACAAATGTCTTTTGGATGGTTATCCCCTCTTTATCATTGTTCATAGTTTTGCCTAAACTATTAAAAATTGATATGAATTTTTACTTAGCTCTATTTTTATCGACTGTGATTATGGTCATAGTTTACTTCATTATGTTATTTGTTTTGGAAAAAGCCGGGATACTGTGATATTAAAAATTATCTTTACTTTTTTTATAATAATTTTGCGTATTCTTTTAATATTGAATTTAAATCACTTAAATTGTTTTTAAGTATTTTATAAACAATATCAAGATCAATTTCTAAGTAATCATAAACTAAGATATTTCTAAATCCGGTTATTTCCACAAATATCCCTTTTTGCTCTTCTGTGATAAAATTATTTTGATAAAGCAATTCTGGAATATCTTTATAAAATTCTACTTCACCCAAATCCTGATCTGAAATTATATGATTTCCTATATCCAGTAATGCTTCTATAACCAGATGTAAAAACCGTTCGGTACTACCGAAAATCATCGGATTGTTTTTGAATTCTTCAATATTATATTTCACTCTAATATCTTCAAGAAACTGCAAATACTCCTGTGCCTTCTTTATTCTCTTTTGTAATACTTCAACCTTAACCATTAATTATCCGCTCCTTAAGGTACATTCTCTGCACTTTCAAATAAGGTTTGAAATCTAAATAGAGCCTGATTATCTTTGAATAAAATGCTGATGAATCAAAATCCTCTCTACAATAAATCAGTCTATTATGTTTTATTATTTCATACTTAACCAGTATGGAGGCAGTATTGATAATAACAAGATCAACATTATCAAAATTATCAATCCTTAATTCATTTATTAAATCTTATTCTCTTGCTTAAATGTTAAACAATACTTTATAATCAATTAATTTCAATTATATTATTCACTTTATATCCTCAGTGTGTCTTTCAGCCTCCTACTTAATAGAGAGGTGATTTTATTGCACATTCCCTATGGATTTCAGTATAACACTAACAAATTATCAGCCCCTGTTTAAAGGGGCTGTTCTGTTACAATAACCTATCCGTTAAATAGAAGACTGTTTCAATCCTCAGTCCCCGATAAAAAAGGACTGCTACTTATCTTTTATTATTTTACCATATTTTACAGATTTTTTCAACTATCAATTAAGAGCGCTGTTCCTTTTAAAACCTATATTTAGACCGAACAAAAATAACATTTCAATCCTCAGTCCCCAGTTAAGAGGACTGCTACCAGAGTTTTTAACCTCGGGGTTTATGAGTTATTTGTTTCAACCCTCAGTCCCCAATTAAGGGGACTGCTACCTCAGTAATTCAATTATTTTATCCTCCTGGTTGCCCAGTTTCAACTCTCAGTCCCCAATTAAGGGGACTGCTACTACAGCG
>CAZSTU010000214.1:3295-5304 GCA_964609745.1 uncultured Halanaerobiaceae bacterium | reverse complement strand
GCGGAGCCAATGATTTCGACAATTGTAGGAATTATAATGCTGCTCTGGGAGCAAAACTTGTGGCAATCTCCTATAAGCAGAGCGGGTTTATTTTTGGGTATGGTTACCTGATCTTTACTGATTACACTTCGTAATTCTAACTTATTCATATTTTCCTTATAGCTTTAATATTTATTGCCCCCAAATTCTCTACGCTTTACTATCCTGCTACGAGCAATTTCAATCCATAATTTTTGTAATCCAGTCTCCTCAGGAAAGTCTTTAACTATTTTTTCTAATTCTTCTCTTTCTTTTTTTCCTCCTTTCATTATTAGGCTTTTTATTGTTTCTTTGTTCTCCATTTTTTCTAATTCTTCTAAAGTCGGTATTTTCATAAACCCTCACCTCCTTTTTTAAAGGTATATCATGACAGGGTTTATGGAAGCGAAAATAAAGTGATTATCAGGAACCTTAATCATTATTTATTTTCGGCAAAGTTTACATTGAATTATTTATAATTCTATAAATTTACATTTATCTATCATTTCCCCTTTATTTATTTTTTCAATCTCACAAAATTTATTCAAAATATCATTTACCATCATTTTAAAGCTTTTAAAAGTACTATCTTTTATAAATTGATATCCATGCGCAAAAATACTATTATTTCTGGCATTCATAGTACCTATAAATTTCTGCCAGTTAATATTATCCACCAGTGGATCATCTAAAGCCGAAAGTAAAATATATCCCTTCAAATTGGATATTTTATCCGGAAAACTTCTAATTTTATATAATGGCTTTTTCTTTTCTGCAATCTGATTCATCTTTTCAAGATATTCTTTCTCTTTTTTCTGTGATAGTTCCGGATTAGCTGGATTTATATCATAAAGAGCCAGGCGCCTTTGCTCCATCATTTCCTGTATCCTGTACAACAATAAAGCTGCTAAATCATATTTTTGTAATTCTTCCTGTCTTAAAGCACTGGTGTAGAGAACAAAAATTAAATTTTTTATCTTTCTTTTATCCTGCAAATCCTTCAGGCTTATTTGTGAATTATTAAGTGTCTTTTTCAAACTCTGTATTATTTTCTTTTGTTCTTCCAGCTTACTCAAATATCGTTCATATATTTTAAACTGTTCAATATCTCTTAATACCTTATTCATATTTTTTTCTGCCAATTCAAAATTAAACTCATCCCAGCATTTATAAGCTGAAGCCAGCGCAAATAAAAAATTAAACTCAATATATTTATCTGCACCGGAAACTTTTTTTAGAATATTTTGCAGCAAATCAGCAGCAGCCCCATAATTATATTTATCCCAGAGAGCAAGAACTTTATCCAGTTCAAGGTCACCAAATACATCATAGGGATTGCTGACTTTTACTAAATATTCACTACCCGGTTTGGGCCTTCTGGATTCCGGTAGATACTCATTATTCGCTACATAGAATACATCAGCTCCGATAATAGAGCCGGCCATAGCAGCACCACCTGTCATTGCTTTTGTTCCTCCGGTAAAATCAATTGCAACTGATTGGGGTTTATCTCTTTTTGTATAAATTTTTTTAATTTCTTTATATACTTCAACCGGCCGGTTGGGGTCAACAAGACTGTGCCTGAACTGACTTATTCTAATCCCAGTAAATTTAACTATTTTATCTAATTTTTTCTCCGATTCTTCAGTTACCAGAAATAATATTTTATCCGGGTTAAGTGTTAAAAGGGAATAAATTATTGGCTCATAAGATCTACCGACAGTAGCAATATATAATTGATACTTTTTATCATATTTTTTCTGTTGTGTTTTAACAAATTTGCTTACAGCCAGGGGCATAATTTCTTCTTCATAAAAGTTAGCAGACTCCTTTTTGTCCTCTGATTTATCTTTCATTTTCTTCCATTTAACAATTTTTCCAGATAAATTTTTATTTATCTCCTCTAATTTCATAATTTCACCAGCTGAAAAGTAAATCAATTATAATAGCTGGTTTTCCCCCTTTCTTAATACTGAAATTAAATCTCCTAA
>CAZSTU010000214.1:0-3195 GCA_964609745.1 uncultured Halanaerobiaceae bacterium | reverse complement strand
AAACCTGTTTCACAATAATTTTAACGAATACCCACCCATTCCAAATACACATTTTTTCCCGATATGAACAAGGGATCCCAACTGCAGAAAAGGAATAAAAGGAGTTATATTACCACTAAACTCCAGAGTTCCTGTATAACCGCCCATCCAGATCTTTCTTTTTGAATGACGGGAGTAGCGGATATTATCATAGAAATTAAGGTTCTCGCCTTCCTGTTTGACATTTCGGGCTTTTTTTATCCAGCTGTGGAAATCAAGCTCCAGCTTATAACCCATATGAAAATATGTAATGGAATCAAGGCGGCGCAGTATATTCCTAAGAATCAATTCAAATGAAAAATTTCTTCTGAGAAGTTTTCCATCTTTTTCTATCCGGAAGGGAGTAGTAAAATCCAAGATTATATTATCAGTTCTTATGTCCGGTATTTCTAAATCTTTTACATATGTATCGGCCTCTATTTCTTTCTGCAATTCCCCATTTTTGTATATAATATCTTCACTATTAGAAATATATAATATTTTATAAGCACTTCTTTCTTGCCCAAGTCCCTCTTTTCCTAGCTCTTCAAAAGAATAGATAAAATAGGAGAGATAATCAATTGCTTTACCCAGTATTGTTAATTCTAATTCCAGCAATTCACCTTTTTTATATTTTTTCTTATTTTTAGTGTAGGGAACATTAATAATATAGGGAGGAGCCACCAGCTGTGAATTATTTCTAACCTCTGCCTGTCCCGAAATTGCTGTTTTAAATATATAGGTAAAAATACATGATTTAACATGGGGGCAATTTATACAATCATCCCTCTCCTCTGAACAGAATAATTTTTTTAAAACATTGCCAAAACCACCTCTAACTGTGATAGCAGGAAAACGGGGAAGAACCATATCTTCCTGTAGTTGGATTATAATATTTAGTTTAAGATAATCCAGATTTATTTTCATATTATTCTATATTCAACCTCCTAAAACGGAGTCAATTAGCTAGAATTTATTCTTTTTCAAATAATCATTAACTTCTATCAATCTGATATATCTTTCATTCCATTCTTCTTTGCTAATTCTCCTCTCTTTATGATTATATCTATCGGGATGCCATGCTTTTAACAGCTTATTAATTCTGCTTTTAATCTCTTTTTTGGAACTATCTTTAGATAAATTTAAAAAAGACAGGGCTTCTTCACGGGACATCTTCGGATCTGACTTATTTTTACTTTTATCTGATTTACTATTCGATTTTTGTTTCTGCCCTGAAGACCGTTTAGCAGATTCCCGGTTTCTGCTTCTGCTTTCTGATTTAAGATATTGTTCTGCTCCCCTCTTCAGCTGTCTAAGGTTTTCTTCAATGTCAGCAATTATATCCGCAAAATCATCCCACATCCTCTGTGATATTAATTTTTTTAATTGTGGGCTCTCCAGCCCCAAAAAAATCTGATCCATCTCTTTGATTAAAGACCTGCTCCCCGTTTTATTTACTACTCTGGAGGTTGATTTAGCCAGATTCATTGTATTCTGAAAGGAATCATAGCTTTCTAATAAACTATATAAATCATCTTCGGCTTTTTTTTGCTCCTTTTCAATTTTTAGTTGTAAATAAACGGGATTTGCTATGATCTTCTTTTTATTCTTTTCAATATATTTTTTGATATTATTTCGGTAGGGATATTGAATTTTACAACCCCAGCTGTCTGAAACTTTTCTCATCCTTTTTTCCAGAGCATCAATGTCATTAATTAGAGGGAAATTTGTTTCTTCAAAATTATCAGCAAGTCTTTCTACTTTTTTCTTAACTGCATTATTTATCAATTTGTCCGGCCTGATAAACATGAAGATCCCGGCAGCGGTAGTACCTGAGGCTACTGCTGCAAGCCCAAAATCTGGTGAACTCCTGTAACCCATCATTGCCGGAATAGCTGAGGATGTTAGATCTTCAAGATAGGAATAATAGAAAAACAGGACTTCTTCCAGACCACCATCCGGTCCCTCTATTTCACTCATTATAAAACTATTTTCAAAAAAGGTGCTTATATAGGGATAATCAAGATGGTAGTAATAAATATATAACAATACAATAGAGAGAAAGACAAATAGACAAAATAGAGAAGCGTATTTAATCTTCTTCTTCAATAAATTATTATCAATTTTCTTTACCAGTTGATTACCTTTTAGCTCAATTGATAAAATTTGAGCCAGATATTTCTCTTTTTTTAGACGTCTATATATTAACAATGGATAAACATAAGCCATTATATAAAGTACAACCAGAGCAAATACTATACCGGGTATACCTATCACCAGAACAGTAATTATAAAATCAAGTGCAAGTCCTATAAATGTACCCAGAAATATAAATACCATCGTTAATAGTAATAATAGAATAATGATCCCTATAGAGTTTTCCATTTAAATATCACCCGATGTTAGCATTTATAAATTTGTGAAAGAAATTATATAACTTTAACTATCGTTTTTCTTTAAAACAGCCCGGAGAAATCTATACTGATCTTATATTTTACTAAATGGAGGTTCACTCATTATCAACAGGAAGCAATGAAGCCATCGAGCTAATTTCTGCTTCCAGTTCTTTTCTGCTCGTCATTCTGTTTAAATCTTCTCCTGAGGATAGCTGTTCAAGAAATTCTTGATCTGCATCATCAGTACCCAGGGTCATTATCTGTACTCTCTCTTCTTTGAGTCTTTTAGCTATCTTTAAGGATGTGTTCTTATTATCTGGTTTACCATCAGTTATAACATAGGTGACTTTTTTCCCGTTTAGATTCTCAAATTCTTCCCAAGCCAGTTTTAAAGCGGATGTTAAATTTGTAGGACCGGATGCTTTAATTTTCTTAACCCGGGACTCCAGTTCTTTAAGATCGGTAGAGGGTCTAACCACCACCTCTGCCTTTAGCGAGAAATCAATTATTCCCGTTTTAAAGTTACGTTTAAAAGCTTTCTCTATAAATGAGATAGCACCACTTTTGGCCCGTGAAATCTTTTCTCGGGTGTACATGCTCCCCGAAGTATCCAGAAGTATATAGACATAACCGGGCCGATGATAGTCCTTATACAAAGTTAACTCGTAATCACCGGTGCTATGTGTCTGTTCTGATAATTCCAGGGGCTTACCTGTTAGGTCTTCCATTTTCTGCATCCGGTGTTTCTTATCGGCAATCCAATCTCTTGGAAAATTGTTGC
>CAZSTU010000213.1:0-5311 GCA_964609745.1 uncultured Halanaerobiaceae bacterium | reverse complement strand
TAAATTTTATTCCTTGTTCTGCTTCTTTGCTTTTAATCATTTCCAGTAAAAAGACTATATTACTGCAAATATTTTCTCCCATAAATTTCTCGGCATTATAGGGAATAATACCCGTATCTTCCAGTATCATTTCCAGTACATTAGAAGGATTAAAGTCTCTGGACCATTTTTTGTAAGTTTTCAATTTTTGGAAAGACTCTTTGAATCTTCCTTTGATATCATCGTCAAGATTTTCAGGTAGATCAGAATTTATATCCAGCTTTCCTCCAGCTTTACGAAAATGATAAAGATCTTCATCAGCCAGACCGAAAAACAACCCTCTGAGCACAGCCGCAAGTAATACACTATTATGATAGTCATCAATAAAACTCAATAATTTATGAAGTTCTCTTATCTCCAATACAGATCTATCAAAGGTGCTTCCCCCTGTAACATCTGTGGCTATTCCTCTTTCTTTTAAAGCCTTAACATACTCCCCCATATTATCCTTATATCGCAGCAATATCATGAAATCCCCGTATTCTGCTCTCCTTTTCTTTGTTTCATCTACACTATCCCCTGTAAACTTAAGTTCTAGACCCTCCTGTACTGTTTTATAAATTAACTCAGCAATTTTTTTTGCATCTGCTGCTGCTACATCTTTTTTATTTTTACTCTTAGAGGTTATATTTATTTTTTTGACTCCACTAAGAGACTTTTTAGCTTCCGGCCGGACAGCATTAAGTCTAGCATATGGAGCCTGATAGGCATTTCCCTTTTCAGGTAGCAGTGTTTTAAAGACCGGATTGAGAACAGTAGTCACAGCAGGTAATGAGCGAAAGTTGCTTGTAAGAGTTAGTACCTCTCCCCTGCCGTTTTTAAGCTGTTTTTTGACAGTATTATAAATATCTATATCAGCTCTGCGAAAGCGATAAATTGATTGCTTGGGATCACCAACTAAAAACAAACTCCCAGGTTCAGGATGAAGATTTTGCCAGTTTTTTTCTTCTAAATTATCCCCACTTAAATAAAACAATATTTCTGCCTGCAGGGGATCTGTATCCTGAAACTCATCAACCAGAATACTCTTATATCTATTTTTAAAATATTTTCTTAATGAAGATTTATTTCTAAGACCTCTGGCAGTCAGGATTAAAAGGTCCTGAAAGGTAAGTTCTCCTCGTTCCAGTCGTTTTTCTTTATAAAATTCTAAAGCAGGTTCTAAAAATTCCACAGCGAGGTAATGACGGTATTCCCGGTATTTTTTGAGAATGGGTTCTATAACACTTTCTACAAAAGATGGGGCCCTTTCATCTCTATATTCCCTGGCCACATCTTTGTTTTGCCAGCGATTTAAAGTAACACTTAAACTCCCCTCAAAACATTTTAACACCCGATACTTATTAATGTCCTTACTTATATCAGAATATTTGAGGTAGGCATAGGCAAAATTTATTTTTTTCTGCAGGGAATCATAACCCTTCTCAGGCTCAGTATGAGGCATATATTGCAATGCATTTTCAACAAAGTCAGTGACCTTTTTGACTGCATCTGTCAAATTTGGTTTTTCCAATTTCTCATAAACTAATTCAACTTCTGGATAATAACATAATTTATTAAAAGCATGTTGTAGATCCAAAAGTGATATACCTGTTTTCTCCAGTTTTTCTATCAATTCTTCCCTCTCTATACTGCTTTTTATAAGATAATTTTCCCATACATGTTTTTTCTTTTCTTCTTCAGCAACTTCGTCAAGCTGACTAAAGTCAGGGTCTACGCCAAATTCAACCGGTCTCTGTTGTAAAAGTCTGGCACAAAAAGAATGAATTGTGCCCATATAATAATTATTTAAATTTTCCAGGGCACCTGCCAATCTTTTCTTTATCCGAAAATCTTCTGTTTGTTTTAATTCCTTTTCCAGTTTAATCTGCACCCTGCCTTTTAATTCTGCTGCTGCCCTTCTGGTAAAAGTAATTGCAGCCACCTGTCCCGGTCCGTATTTACCTGATTTAACCAGAGCCACAAATCGACTGACAAGGCTGGTAGTTTTCCCGGAACCGGCTCCAGCTTCAACCAGAAAATTACTCTCAAGGTCTGCTGTAATTCTCTCTCTCTGCCGTTGGTCCTGCAATTTAATCATAATTTTTAAGCCCCTTCCAGCGCTTAATATCTTTATTATTACTTTTCCTTATCATTTCTGTAATTATATCATTTTTTTCTCTTTCACAGACAAGATTATTATAATCACACCATTTGCATGCTTTTTGTTGATAATCATATACTGCCGGGTGAAAAGAGCCAGCAGTGATTGTTTCAAGCAATAATTCAACTATTTCCAGCACTTTTTCTCTTTCTTTATCTTCATGCCATATTTTCTCTCCTCCACCTCTTAAAGTGGGAAAAACATAGCCGGATTTATCTACATTAACACTGCCTTTCATAATATCTTCAAAAGCCAGGGCATAAAGTGCATGCTGAATCTGTTGTCCTTGATTAAAATTACCCCTTGCTGTATATCTGGAACTACTTCCCGTTTTATAATCAATAATATCATAATTTAGGGGACCTACTTGATCAACCCTGTCTATTTTGCCTGCCAGCTTAAAATTCCCACCTGAAGGAAGTCCCAGCTCAGCAGGACCCGCCTTGAATTCAGTTGATTTTTCATTTTTACCAGGGCCAAAGGTAAGTTCAAAATATTTTGGTTTACGAGACCTATTATAATCCTGTTCACTGGCAAGAAAGGCAAAACATGATTCTTTTATTTCCTGTAATTCCCTTTCATAGACTATCTCACTTGGTGGAGGTGAAATTTCTCTGAGTTTTTTTGCCTCATTCTCTGCAATATTTATAATTAACTCTCTGTGCTTTTTTTCGGAAATACTCTCCTCTTTGTCGGCAATTTCCCTATAAAATTTTTCAAATATTTTGTGCAGCAGGCTGCCCCGGTCCATAGCATCCAGCCACTGAAATATCGTTCTTTCCATATCTTCAGGTGATTCCAGCTTCAATATATAATCAAGAAAATATTGAAAAGGACAAACTGCTATTTCCTCCAGTTTACTTGCCGAGAAAATTATATTATCTACATTATCAATATTCTGTCTTTTCATCTGCACATTGCCACAATATTTATTGAAATTACCGCTATATCTTTTTTCCTCCGCCCTCTTTCCCTTTATAATACCCGGGAAAAGAGACAGTAAAATCTCATCCCCTTTCTCAATTCCTCCCTTTCTCATCTGATAATAAAGCCAGAAACTATTTTTATCCAGGGAGTTTTCCGCGCGGTGAGGAATAAATTCTTCTGGACTATTCAAGCTCTCTGCCAGTTCACTGTAATCTTTATCCGGGTCCTTATTTGTATATCTATATAATTGCAAAAAATAACGGGAGGGATTTATTTCTGTATTATCAATTGTGTCAAAAGACGAATAACTAACATAAATAGGGCCGGTACGGGAAGAGAGAAACTCAGTCATTTTATATATTTCTTCTTTTTCTCTGTTGCGGGAATTAATATTTTTAAATTCCTCTATTTCCTCTTTCAGGAAGACAGGATTCTCCCCTTCTACTCCCGGAAATTGTTCTGCAGAAAGTCCGGCAAGAAAAGTGACTTCTCTATCCACCCATAACCCGCGTCTATAGGAATCAATGTGAACTTTTCCAGGTTCAGGTGAAGAAATACCAACTCTTGTCCCGGACATTAAACTTTCCACTCTATTTATAGCTCTGTAAAAATCTTCATTAAAATTATAATGTTTAGCAAATATTTCTAATCTACCACAGATAACTGCAACAGCCTCTTTATCAAGCTCATTTTTAATACTGGAAAATTCCGAAAGAACCTGACTTAATCCTTCAGCAAGTAGTCCAGAATTTATAAGCCCTCCTTCTTTTACTTCAGGCAATAGTTTAAATATCTTTTCAAAAAAATTATTGATTACCTGTAAATTTTCGTTATCCTGGTTCTTATCCAGCTCACGGGCCAGAACTGTTCTATATCTTTTTCGGCTCCTGCCTATTTTTAATTGTCTGAGAAAATATGCCGTCCACTGTAAATTAAGATTATCATCTATACTAAAAATACCATCCCTCAAAAGACGGTATATTTTTGCATAACTATAATCACTTTCAACCCATTCCAGTAAAGTATAAAACAATTGCCCGGGCAAAGTATTTTTTACAGAAATTCCTTCACCAAAAGTAACAGGGATATCCAGCTTTTCGCTTAGACCCCGAACTAATTGAACATAAGGTTCCCGCTTTGTGTAAAATATAGCAGTTTTATCAAGGCTTATTTCTTTTTCTTTTATCTTTCTAAATATACCCCTTACTTCACTGCTTTCACCACGCGCAGTGCTCAATCTAATATTTTGTTTAAAATTATCATTATTCGGCATATCTTCAATGCTAAATAAATAATTATAGTAATTATTTTTTTTCTTATTGACAGCAGTATCTTTTGCTAAAAACTTTCCAAAAGACTTTTTATAAAATAATGGAGCATCTATTCCATATAATTCTGGAGTATTAAGAATATATACCATTTCTGAATTATTTTTTAATTTTTTAAGAAATTCTTTTTCAAGATATGATAGTCTTAAATTTTCAGGTAAAATATATACACTGTCATCTCCTGTGAGATCATTACAGAGTATTATATCTATTAATCCCGCCCGGTCAGTATAACCGCCCTCTTTTAAATAATTATTATAACTTATAAATACCTTTCTCAAATCCTGTCCCTTGGCGGGAACTACAAAATTTTTACAACTAAGATCAGAGGCCGAAATACCCGCCAATCTCATTTTTCTAATAAATGTATAGATTGAAGATAGAAGTCCCGGTGAAAGTTCCATACCAGCAAAATAGTTTAATTCTTCGGCCTCTTTTAATTCCTGCATTACCTGCATAACTACAATTTTGCCTGTATCACTACCTATAAACTCCAGGTCTTTTTCTTTTAATAATTTGGCTCCTTTATCTTTAAGAAGACTGCCCGGAGTTTCTACCTCCATATTTATAGTGTTTATCCTGCGTCTGGCTGCAGACTTCTGCAGCTGATAGCCGGAACTAAACGAAGGCATTAATAGTATCTTCTTTCTTAAAAAATATTGATCACATATTCCCTTCAATTGAGAATAAAAGATATTCATTAATATCTTCCTTCCATCTTTTTCTTGTTAAAATTATCTTTTTTCACCATAAAAAAGATGTTTGTTATCTTCATTCATCTTTCCTTTCTTAATTATATTGAAAATTTCTCTTCCACATACTCTCTAACTCTCTGCAGACCCTCTTTGAAATTTTTCCTCCCCAGACCAAGTCG
>CAZSTU010000212.1:0-5338 GCA_964609745.1 uncultured Halanaerobiaceae bacterium | reverse complement strand
AATCAAACGGTTGAAGATGATGGTCTAAGAGAGGTATTTCAGAATAAGCAATTTAGACAGGCACTTTCCCTAGCTATTGATAGAGATGAAATTAATGAAAGTATTTATTTTGGTAGAGCTGAACCAAGGCAGTATACTGTTTTAGATTCCAGTAAATATTTTGAAGAAGAATATGAAACAGCATATACAGAATTTGATCCAGAAAAAGCACAGGAAATGCTCGATGAAATAGGATTAAAAGATCAAAATAATGATGGCTGGCGTGAGTTACCAAATGGTGAAGAATTTACATTTACTATTGAATATTATCCTTCTGAAACACCTAAAACACCTAATGTAGAATTAGTTATAGATCACTGGAAGAATATTGGTATAAATGTTAATTCTAGAGAAGTTTCTGGTGAACTTCAGGAACAAAGAGCTCCTGCTAATATGATGGATGCTACTATCTGGCATGGAGATAAAGCAACTGACATTATGTTTCCTCATAATGTAGCTCAATTAGCTCCTAATGCTCCAGTATGGGGTTCTTCAACCTGGCCAGAATGGGGACGCTGGTTTAGCACTGATGGAGAAGATGGAGATGAACCACCGGAACTTATCAAAGAATATCGTAGCTGGTTTGATCAAATAGCAGTAGAAACAGATGATGAAAAAAGAATAGAATTAGGAAAAAAAATACTTAAATCTCAGGCTGAAAATTTATGGCTTATAGGAACTGTAGGAGAAGCTCCTTATGTAATAGTTGCCAATGAAAATCTCAAAAATATTCCAGAGGATGGATTATGGTGTTGGGATACTTTATGGAGTACTACCAGAGATCCTGAACAATTCTATTTTGAAGAATAAGTAAAGTAGTTTAAAATATAAATATTTTCAAGCCAGAGATTAATTTCTCTGGCTTTTTATAAATAATTTCAATTAATGAGAGAGGAGTAATTTCTTTGAAGTGGATCTACAATATATTTATGACTTACAGTTTATAATATTGATTTTTATTATATTTTTTGAAAATTACCCCTTGACAAAAGATTAATTTAGTGGTATGATAATTATTGTAAGGTTCTGAGGAATCCGCAGAGGAATCACTCGGAGAAATCTATTTTGAAAGCTGGGCTTAAGTACTGACCTATCCGAAGAATTTGTGATCGAAAAGTTATCGGAGAAAGCTGGCGGGGAAGAAAGTGAAAATGAGTAAATCCCGACAGAAGTCTCAAAGATAGCCTGGAGAGAACAAAGGAGGAAAGTCAGGAAAAAGCAAAGAGCGGAGTAGAAATAGAGAGTAAAAGAGTGAGGAATCAAAAGGGTTTGTCAGGACCTTACTTTATTATTAAGCCAAAATAACAGAAAATTGGCATAATTTATTTTATAAGCTATCAGGAGTATAATATAATATTAAAACTTACAACAATTCTAGAGCTTGTCCTGCATCTATTATTTCAATTAATTTTTTAACTTTTGAGTTCTGAAAGTGATTATCTCCGGTTATAATTGCTTCTACTTTTGCTTTAAGAGCAGTGGCCAATATTATTAAATCGTTTTTATCAGTAATTATGTCTTTTCTTTTTTGTTTGAAAGCAATTATCTCTTTTTCTTTAAGCAGAGGATATCTTTCTGTTGAGTCTATTAACATCTTTAAAACAGGCTCAGCTTTTTTTTGCATTTCCGGAAATTTTTCTTCAATAATCCGTTCTGTCTCTTTTAGTACAAATTCACAAATAACGGCTTCATATTTTTTAGAAATTGCCAACTCCAGCAATTTACTTTCATTACCTGACCAGAATAATCCTGAAATAATTATATTGGTATCTAAAAACCACCTATACATTGGGATATAAATCCTTAACCAGTTTTTCTTTAGTTTCTTCAATCATCTGGTCCAGTTCTTTTTTATTTAAATTATGTTTTTTAGCTTCTTCCTGCAGTTCTTTCAGTAGATAAGAAAAGGTGGATTCTTTACTGAGGGTTAAGCAGGTATCACCATCATTGTCTGTCAGTTCAAATTTAATCTTATCTCCAGGGTCTATATCTAAAATATCCCGAAATTTTTTAGGGATAGTTACCTGACCTTTGCTAGTCACATTTCTAAATTCTGAATTTTTCATATTATACTTACCTCCTTACAATAGTATAGTATTACTTATTACATATTTAGTATACCTTATAATTAATTAAAAATCAAAATAAGGACATTTGTCCGTTCCCTATGATGTTAGACATTTCAGGTTCAATAATATAACATGTTATTGGGGAGGACAAATTAAATGCCTAAAACTGAAGTTGAAAGAGTAAAAGTTAAAACCAAAGATAATGAATTTCAACATAAATTGGAAAATGAATATGAACTTTCACCTCGTGAAGCTCAAGCTATTGTAGCAACAGCTAATGAAGTTTATCATCTTAGGGATTATGATCCCAGTCAACTAGCTGATACCGGTAAAATAGTAAGAACTGTAGTTAAAAAAGATGCTCCACACGGTCCCAAGTTGGAAGAACTTCCTAAAACCGAAGTAACCCTTACCAAAAATATAGCTAAAGAAGACAAAGAATTATACCGTGAAGAAGGTAAACCTGATCAAAGACAGTCTAAGATTTTAAGAATGACTGAAGAAGCTCTAGAACAGGATGGTGTGCTGACTCAATCTGATTTAGCCGATATCCTGGAAGTTTCCTCTAAAACTATTGGACGAGATATCAATGATCTCAGAGAAAAAGGCTTTGAAGTAACCACCAGGGGAGTTTATCAGGACATTGGTCCCGGTATTTCCCATAAAACTAAAATAATAAAACTGTATCTGGAATATAATACTTATTCTGACATCCAAAAAAGAACCCGTCATTCCCCTTCTGCCATCAAAAGGTATATTAAAAACTTTGGTAGAGTATTACTGGCTTTAAAAAAAGAATTTTCGATCAAAGAAACAGCTCGAATAATTGATATTTCAAAAAAAGTAGCTCAGGAATACCTGGAATTATACTTAAAATACAATACTGAAAAATATCAGGAACGATTGGCAGATATAGTTGATAAGGTCCAGGATTCAACTTCAGAGAACTCTGAATCTAAAAAGGGGGCTCTAAAATGACTGCAGGCCCCTTTGGTAATCTGGATAAAAAGACCTTTAAACAGGCTGTTATAGAACTTCTAGAAAGCGAATATAAATTAGTAGGCAGTCATAAAGTAATAGAACTTATGGCTGAAGATATAAACGAATTACGGCATGAATACAGTAATAAACACAGTGCTGATAGAAGTTTAGGTAATTTAACCTGGATAACCACCTCCGATGAAAATGATAAGCCTTCTTTAGGCCAAAAGATAGAAGAATACAAACAGGAAGTAATAGAACTGCCCTATATTACGGAAAACGATATCGAATTAAAAAGAAAAAATATATCCAAGACTGAACACGATTTAAAGCGTATAGAAAGACTTACCAAAGCTGCTAAAGAAAAAGGTGGTTTACTTACAGTAGAAGAACTGGCAGCAATATTAAACCGTTCTACAGCTACAATTTCCAAAAGAATTCAGGAATATCATGAACAGAATGATGATATACTGCCACTTAAAGGTTACATCCTGGATATGGGCAGAGGTACCACCCATAAAAAGAAAATACTAAATTACTACGAGAAGGGGGTGGAACCACCGGATATTGCCCGCAAAACTGACCATGACCTAGAATCTGTAGATAGATACATCAAGGATTATGAGAGAATCAAGTATTTAGTCAAAGAAGGAATAGATAAAATGCAGATTCATCACTTAACGGGCAGAGGTAGAACAATAATAACTCAGTATATGAAGATAATCAAAAGATATCATCCAGAGATTATCCAAAATAAGGAAAAAGATTAAAAATTTTAGATTTTTCAGGAAGGGTTAACCCTTCCTGGCCCTTTAAATCAAGCCCGTAGTTCAAAACCTGAGAATTACCGTGCCTATAGGAGGACAAATGTCCTCAATGTAATTTCAATAAATTTAAAAATATTCCTGCTCAAGCCTCAAATTGCCGTTGGCTTTTTTTAAATATTAATGTAAATTTATGACTAGAGTTCAAGCCTCAAATTGCCGTTGGCTTTTTTTAAATATTTAAGGTAAATTTATGACTGGAATTCAAACCTAATTTGCCTTTATTAGTTAAAAAAATTTATTATAAATGTAATAAAGATTAATAAAAATTACCTTTTATTCCTCTGGGTTTAACTTTTAAACCTTTCTTATGTAAATGAGATACATCACTCATTCCAATACAGCGGGGAACTGCCCATGTAGAAGACCTTTCCTCAAATAGTATTGTAGTGACTGAGCTGGGAGCTAACCAGAAACCAGACCACATTAAGGGTAAAGGAATTTCCAGTAAGTGAGCCAGCCAGCATAATCCCAATCCTCCATGAGCAAAAACAGCAATTTGACTTTCGTTTTTTTCTTTTATTTTATATCTTCCTTTTTTTCTTTCATATCCTAATTTTTGCAAAAATATATCTGATTTTTTGATAATTTTATTATATGTTTTTTTAATTGTATCTACTTTATGTTTATATACAGGATGTTCTTCCCAGTCATTATGAGTTAAGAATGTTTTATTCTTTCTAATTTCTTCTCCAGGAATATCCCAGGCTGCCAGAGTTCCCCAATCAGTTTCTTCCATTTTTAAAGGCTCAAAAACTTCCTGTAACCACTCCTCTATTACTGGTTCAATATTTAATGCATCTGCAGTATACTGCATGGTATCTTTAGCTCTATCCAGGGGGGAACAATAAATTTTATTAATGTCAAGATCTTTTAATTTTTCTGACAGAGCCTCAGCTTCCCTATGACCGGCATCTGTTATAGTTTTATTATCATAATCAGGGTCAGCATGTCTTATAAAATATATTCTCAATGTAAAACTCCTTTCTATTTTGTATTTAATATTAATTATAACAGTAAATTTAATGAATTTACAAGAAATCTTGTATTTTACTTACATTTATAATAACATAATATATTGAAACAAACGAAATTAATATATTAAAATATAAAAATTATAGGAGATATAATATGACAGATTATTTACTGGTATTTTTTATAGTAATGGGAGGCAGCATGCTGCAATCTGCTACCAGCTTTGGTTTTGGTATCTTTGTTATGACTTTACTGCCCTGGGTCATAGATTTTAAACAGGCGGTAATTGTGGTATTACTTCTGGCTTTTCTTTTAACTACCAGACTTTCTTTTAAGTTAAGAGAACACATAAAAGGAAAAATATTAATACCTGTTCTTATCACTTCTTTTCTGGGAAGAATAGGTGGGGTTAATATTTTAATGTATTTTAGTGAAGAAATTTTAAAATCT
>CAZSTU010000211.1:0-5381 GCA_964609745.1 uncultured Halanaerobiaceae bacterium | reverse complement strand
AAATATTTATTTGCTGGTTGCCCCCAGCGCCAGTCTGGTGGGGAGTATTCAGGTGGCAGCCCGCTCAGTGGAACAGACTGTCCATAAAATGTATGAACACGACTTTGATCTGGATAATATTTGTTTTGCCCGGGGTCTGGCCCCGGCAGCACCGGTAATCAATGATGAAGTAGAGGCTATGGGCCGTATCAATGACGCCCTGCTTTATGGGGGATTATCAGAATTTTGGGTTGAATGTAGTGATAAAGAGATTGAAAGTGTAATTGATAGTCTGGTATCTTTGACTTCTGAGAGTTGTGGCCAGCCCTTTGCTAAATTGTTTGTAGAGGCAGAGCATGATTTCTTTAAAATGGACAAAGATATTCATGCTATGGCCAGAGTGAAAATGCATAATCTCAAAACTGGCAATATGTTCACCGCCGGTAAGATTCATCAAGATATTATTAAAAAAAGTTATACCGGCCGGGTTATAAAATAAATAAAGGAGGCATAAATTATGGGTTTGAGTACAGATCAACTAAAAGATATGTATTATGATATGAACTTGATCCGCAGGTTTGAAGAAAAAGTTGAAGAACATTCCAAAAAAGGTAATATTCCGGGATTTATTCATCTCAGTATAGGACAGGAGGCCTGTCAGACTGGAGTGATGCATGTCCTCACCGAAGATGATTATAAGTTTCCCGATCACAGAAGCCACGGAGTTTGTCTGCTTTCAGGTAGTGACAAAAAGAAGGTAATGGCCGAGATCTTTGCCAAAAAGACCGGTCTCTGTGAGGGTAAAGGTGGTAGTATGCATATTGCTGATGTAGAAGTCGGGAATATGGGTAATAATGCCATTGAAGGTTCAATTGTAGCTACCGGACTGGGTACTGCCTATGCCAGTAAATATCGGGGAGAGGATAATGTGACCGCCGTATTTATGGGAGACGGAACCTGTGGTCGTGGTGAACTTCACGAAAGCATGAATATGGCTGCTAATCTAAAAGCTCCCCTTATTTATGTATTAGTAAATAACGGTTATGCTATCTCTACAAAAGCAGAAGAAGCCCACTCCTATCCTGAGTATCTTTCTGATAGGGCCAAAGGCTATAATATTCCGGCTGAAGTTGTAGATGGTAATGATGTAGAAGAGGTATATAAGGCAATGGAGAGAGCTGTTGCAAGAGCCAGAGACGGTGAAGGTCCTTCAATGATAGAACTTCTCACCTATCGCTGGCAGGGCCATTTTTCCGGTGATCCCGCTTCATATCGTCCTGAAGATGAAGTTCAAAAATGGAAAAAGAAGTGTCCTATCAAAAGATTAAATGACAAACTACAAAAGCAGGATGTAGGGGCTGAAGAATTAGAAAAACTGGAAGAAGAGGCCCGGCAAGAGGTGGAAGAGATGGTTGAATTTGCTCTAAATAGCCCTGAACCAGACTTTGAAGATGCTACTAAATATATATATGCCGAACCATATAATAGCGGGAAGGAGGCTAACTAATGAGAGAACTTAAGTTTTCACAGGCTTTAAATGAAGCCTTAGATCAGGAAATGGAGAGAGATGAAGATGTATTTGTGCTGGGAGAAGATGTTGGTAAGATGGGTGGTGACTTTGGGGTTACCCAGGGTCTCTGGAAAAAATATGGTGAAAAAAGGGTAATAGATACACCACTGTCTGAAGCGGCAATGCTGGGATTAAGTAATGGAGCTGCTTTCACCGGTTTAAGGCCTGTTGTGGAGATAATGTTTGCAGACTTTCTAACAGAGTGTTTTGACCAGGTAGTTAACAACTCAGCCAAGGCCCATTATATGTTTTCCGGGCAGTTAAAGGCCCCCATTGTAGTCAGAACAGCCAATGGCGGAGGGTTTAGAGCTGCCTATCACCATTCACAAAATCCGGAAGCCTGGCTTATGAATATCCCAGGAATTACTGTTGTTGCTCCGTCCACTCCTTATGAGGCCAAGGGGCTTTTGCTGGCTTCTATCAGGAGTGATAATCCGATTATATTTTTTGAACATAAAATGCTTTATGGCTCCTCAGGAGAAGTTCCTGAAAAGCCGTATACACTGGAATTAGGTAAAGCAGAGGTTAAGCGTGAGGGTGAGGATGTAACTATTATTGCCTCTATGAAGATGTGTGAATATGCCATGCGTGCTGCTGAAGAACTGGCAGAAGAAGGAGTCAGTGTGGAAGTTATAGACCCCCGGACCCTTGTCCCCTTTGATAGAGAGACTATTTTCGACTCAGTAGCCAAAACAAATAGAGTGGTAGTCGCCTATGAGGCTCCCAAAACAGGTGGTTATGGTGCTGAGATAGCAGGTATGCTAAATGATGAGATGTTTGAATTCCTGAAGGCTCCTGTTAAAAGGGTTGCTTCTCTGGATAGTCCGGTAGCCTTTTCTCCAAAATTAGAAGACCATATTCTCCCTGACTATAAAGAAGTATTAAACGGAATAAAAGAGGTTGTAGAATATTAAAGTAAAATAATTTTCTCGCAAAGGAGGGAATTTTCTTGGCAACAAAGATAGAAATGCCCAAACTGGGGTTATCCATGCAGGAAGGTAAGGTTGTTGAATGGAAATTCAGTGAGGGTGATGAGATAAATAAAGGAGAGCCTATTGTAGAGATCAGTACTGATAAAATATCCAATGTTGTTGAATCACCTGTAGACGGGGTTTTACTGGAAATCTATGTTAAAGAAGGTGAGGTGGTTCCTGTTCATACCCCTATTGGAGTGGTTGGACAGGAAGATGAAAGTATTGACTCATCTGCAAAACCAGCTAAGGAAGCAGAGGAAAATGACAGACAACCAGAAAAAAAAGAGGATAAAGGAAAATCCCCGAAAAAGGTAGCAAAAAAGACCGTCTCCGATCAGGATGATACAGGAGAGGTATCCCCGGTTGCAGCAGAATATGCAGACCGTGCCGGTATTGACCCCTCTACCTTGAGTGGCAGTGGACCTAAGGGCAGGGTTATAAAAAGCGATGTTAAGTCATATCTGAAACAGAAACAGATTTCACTGCCTGAAGAAAAAGACTATGGTAATGAGATGGTATCACCTGTTGCAGATAAACTTGCCCAAAAAGCAGATTTTGATCCCGGTAAACTTAAGGGGAGTGGCCCTAAAGGACGGGTACTAAAAAAAGATGTGGAAAAATATATTAAAGAAAATAATATAACAATTAAAGAAGAGTTAAAATCAAATAAAAAAGAGATAGATTCAGATAAAGAAAAGATAGATTCAAAGAAAAGGGTTGAAATACCGGATGATCTAAGTATCTCACCGGTAGCAGAAAAAATCTGTGTTGAAGCAGGTATTGATCCTGCCGGTATTGCTGGTACCGGTCCTGATGGTAGGGTTATGAAAAGTGATGTTGAGAGATGTCTGGCTGAATCCCGGACTGAGTCCAGGACTGAATCCGGTGAGACCGGTTCTTCACAGGTTATAAAAGTTGCTAAATCCGGCAAAGAAGAAGCCAGTGAGAGAAGAAAATTGATTGCAGAGCAGATGAAAAAGAGTGTTAGAGAAACCGCTCAGGCCGATGTTTCCATTGATGTCGAGGTCACTGGATTTATGGAATTATATCAATCAATAAATAAAGAACTTGCCGGTAAACTTAATTTAAATGCTGTTTTTGCTAAGGCACTGGCCGAGATCATGGCTGATTTCCCTGAAATAAATGCTACTTATGATAAGGGACAGATAGAATACCACAGGGAGGTAAATACAGGGATTGCAGTAGACTCTAAAGAAGGTCTTATTGTCCCGGTAATAAAAGATGTAGGTAATAAGAATTTAACTGAAATCAGTGAAGAAATATCCTCTTTGGCAAAAAAAGCCAAAAAAGGTAATTTGAGTCCTGATGACATGCAGGGAGGGACCATAACTATAAGCAATCTGGGTATGTATAATATCAGAAGTCTTACTCCAATTATTAATTATCCAGAAGCTGCAATACTTGGAGTGGGTACAATCAAAGATACACCGGTTGTTAAAAATGGTGGAATTTTTCCCGGTAAGGAAATGAACCTGACATTGACTTTTGACCATCGTTTGGTAGATGGTGGCCCTGCCGGTAAATTTTTAAACTCCCTGAAACAACTACTGGAAGAGCCAGAAAATATTTTGTTGAAGTAGAGATATAGTCAAACAAGGAGGGATAGTCATGATCGTTAAAAAAATGTTTAGTGCAGATTATAAAAAAACCTGGGAATTGATGGAGGATATCGCCAGTAGAAAAAAGCAGGGACAGGATCAAAATGACTATTTACTCCTTGTTGAACATACCCCTGTCTACACCATTGGCAAAGACGGCAGCAGAGAGGATATACTGGTACCTGAAAAATTTTTGCAAAAATTAGATATAAAATGTTATGATGTTAATAGAGGAGGTAAAATTACCTTTCATGGTCCCGGTCAATTAGTGGGATATCCTATCCTTGATCTCAGGAATTATGGGAGGGATTTATTACTTTATTTAAATAATATTGAACAGAGTATTATTGACCTTCTTAGTGGATATGGCATTCAATCATCCAGAGTTGATGGTAAACCCGGGGTCTGGATTAATGATGATAAAATTGCTGCCGTGGGTATTGGAGCCAGCCGCTGGGTGACAGAACACGGCTTTGCTCTTAATGTGACCACAGACCTTGATTTCTTTTCCTTTATTAACCCCTGTGGATTTATAGATAAAGGTGTTAGCAGTATTGAAAAAGTAAGTGGAAAAAGTCTTAAGCTACAGGAGGTTATGGAGGACTATATTAAGGTGTTTTCTGGTCTCTTTAAAATTAAAAAAATAGAACAAGGGGAGTTTGATTATGGTTCAGAGTATAAAAGTTGCCACCAAAAGTGAATTAGTTTATAACATGATTAAAGAGGATATTATCAAAGGAAATATGGAACCAGGTGAAAGGTACAGTATAAACAATCTGGCTAAAGAGTTTGAAATAAGTCGTTCACCGGTTTATGAAGCGGTAAAATTGCTTGAAGCAGAAGATATTGTAACTATCATACCCAATGTGGGGTTTAAAATTAACCAGCTAACCAGAAAAGAAATAAAAGATCTATTGAGTATTCAGGGAGCCCTCGAGGAACTGGCAATCCGCAAGGCAATGGATAAAATAACAGATGAAGAATTATCTAAATTAAGGGATATAATAGATCAAACAGAAAAATATATAAAAGAAGAAGACCTTGATGCATATAGTGAGGCAAATGAAAAGTTTCATTTTAACCTTTATCAGGCTGCGCGTTCTTCCAAACTGGTAGATGCTCTTGAAAATTACTGGAGACATGAAATCTGGTATACGCAGAATATGGATGATGTGATTGAATATATTTTTAAATTGATAGATGATCATCGTAAATTGATTAATATCCTGGAAGAAAAAA
>CAZSTU010000210.1:0-5388 GCA_964609745.1 uncultured Halanaerobiaceae bacterium | reverse complement strand
TCAGGCGGAGAGTGAAGTAGCAGCCAGTAATATGATATATGGAGCAGCCGGTGCAGGTGCTCGGGTAATGACTTCTTCCTCCAGTCCTGGAATTAGCTTAAAAGCTGAAGGTATTTCCTATATTGCAGGTGCAGAGCTACCTGCAGTAATTGTTAATATGATGCGCGGTGGTCCCGGTCTGGGAAGTATTCAACCATCTCAATCTGACTATTTTCAAGCTACTAAAGGAATGGCCCATGGTGATTTTAAACTTGCAGTTTTAGCACCTTCTTCAGTACAGGAATTAGTAGATTTAACCATGGAAGCCTTTGAAATTGCTGATAGATATCGTAATCCGGTAATGATCGTGGGTGATGGTATGATTGGCCAGATGATGGAACCTGTTGAATTTAAGGATGAAGCAGATCCAGATGAACTGCCTAAAAAAGAATGGGCTACAGATGGAGCCAGAGGAAGAGAAAAGAATGTTATTAATTCTCTGGCGCTTGATCCTGAAGAACTGGAAAAACACAACTGGAAACTACAGGAAAAGTATAAAAAAATGAAAGAAAATGAAGTAAGATTTGAAACTTATAATATGGATGATGCCGATATGGCAATGGTAGCTTATGGTACTACCGCCAGAATTGCCATTAGTGCTATGGAAAGTGCTCGAAAGAAAGGTCTAAAAGTTGGCCTGATAAGACCTATAACTTTATTTCCCTTCCCTGAACAGGTAATAAAAGATGCTGCTTCTGATGTAGATAGTTTTCTGGCAGTTGAAATGAGTGCAGGACAGATGGTAGAAGGTGTAAGACTGGCTGTAGAAGGTCAGAAACCCGTTTATTTTTATGGTAGAACGGGTGGAGTAGTTCCCACACCCGAAGAAATAGTGGATCAGATTGAAGAGCACCTGGGAGGTGACAAGTAATGAAAAAAGTAGCAGGATATCCTGATTCTCTAACTGAAAAACCATTTCATTATTGTCCTGGTTGTACACATGGAATAATTCACCGCCTGGTGGCAGAGGTTATCGATGAACTTGATATTAAGGAAGAGACCATAGGTGTTGCTCCTGTTGGCTGTTCGGTATTGGCCTATGAATATTTTGATTTTGATATGCATGAGGCTTCACATGGGAGAGCACCGGCTGTGGCTACGGGTATAAAGAGAGTACACCCCGATAAAGTAGTATTTACCTATCAGGGTGATGGAGACTTTGCTTCAATTGGTACAGCAGAGAGTGTACATGCTGCCAATCGTGGTGAAAAAATTACTACAATATTTGTCAATAATGCTATTTACGGTATGACAGGGGGACAAATGGCGCCCACTACATTACTTGATCAAAAAACAACCACTTCTCCTTATGGAAGAAATAAAGATGAGGCTGGATACCCTATTAAAATTACTGAGATGTTGAAAGAAACTGAAGGATCTGCCTATATTGCTCGAGTAGCTGTTCACAAGCCCAAATATATAAGGCAAGCAAAAAAGGCGATTAAAAAAGCATTTCAGATACAGATTGAGGGGAAAGGTTTCTCTTTAATAGAGGTTCTTTCCACCTGTCCTACTAACTGGGGAATGAGCCCGGTGGAAGCTATTGAATGGCTTGATGAAAATATGATTCCCACCTATCCCCTGGGAGATATTAAAACTCCTGAGGAGGTGGAGTAATAATGAAAGAAGAAGTTGTAATGGCTGGATTTGGTGGTCAGGGAGTAATGTCAATAGGACGGCTACTGGCTTATGCAGGGATGAAAGAGGATTGTGAAGTTTCCTGGATGCCCTCCTATGGCCCTGAGATGAGAGGAGGTACTGCTAACTGTACAGTGATAGTATCTGATGAAAGGATTCCCTCTCCTCTTTCCTCCAGACCAAATTCCATTATTGTAATGAATCTTCCTTCTCTGGATAAGTTTGAACCAAGATTAAAAAAGGAAGGCATTGCATTTGTTAACATATCTCTTATTGAAAGGGATATTGAAAGAGATGATATTGAGATGATAGGTATTCCTGCCAATGAGATAGCTAATGAACTGGGAAATAGTAAAGTAGCAAATATGGCCATGCTTGGAGCCTATGTAGCCAAGACAGGTATAGTTGATCTGGATACTGTCAAAAATTCTCTGAAAAATGTTTTACCTGAGAGAAGACATGGCTTGATTCCACTTAATGAAGAAGCACTGCAAAAAGGATTTGAACTGGTTTAAAGCATTTTCACAAATATATCTTTTTCCCACCCATTTTGGGTGGGTTTTTTTATAGTAACAGTTATTAAGGGAGGAATAACATATTTTATCTTGAATAATAATTTTAATGGTATAGTTTTATATTAAATAACATATTAAATTAAATAAAACAATTACTCAACCAAAATAATGAAAGGTTGTTTTTTATATGCTACAGAAAAATAGAGTTTTAAAAAAGTTTGAGGAAATGGTTAAAATAAATAGTCCTTCCCTACAGGAAAAAGAGCTTGCAAATAAAATAAAAAATGAGTTAAATTTAATGAATATAGAATTTAGTGAAGATAATACGGCTGAAAAAATTAATGGAAACTGCGGTAATATTATTGCAGAAATTGATGGAGATATTGCCGGTCCGACTCTGCTTATTGCTGCACATATGGATAGAGTTGAACCCGGCCGGGAAATTGAACCGGTTATTAGTGGAGATTATATTAAAAGTGCTGGTAAAACTATACTTGCCGCGGATGATATAATAGGGGTGACAGCTATTCTTGAAGCTTTAAATAGAGCAAAAAAAAATAATATTCAACTTCCATCTTTAATAATTGTATTTACAGTAGCAGAAGAAATAGGAATGCTGGGTGCAAAGAATTTGCCAGCTGATATAATTAAAAAAGCAGACTATGGAATTGTGCTTGATGTGGATGGTGCAGTAGGAAAAATAGTATATAAAGCACCCAGTAGAATTAAATTTAATGCTGTAATAAGGGGGAAGACAGCACATGCCGGCACAGATCCAGAGCGGGGAGTAAATGCAATAAAAATAACCAGTCATGCTATCTCAACCATTGATCTGGGACATATTGATAAAAATTTAACTGCAAATATTGGAGTAATAAAAGGTGGTATAGCTAGTAATATGGTTCCGGATATGGTTGAATTAGAGGGAGAGGTTCGTAGTTTTGAGGATAAAAAAATACGGAAACAAATAGAGCATATGAAAAATACCATAAATTTTTATGTGAAAAAATTTGGTGGAAAAGTAGAATATAATATTTCCAGAACATATTCTAGATTTAATCTCTGCAAAGAAAATAAAATAATAAAAATAAGCTCAAAAGCTGCAAAAAAATTAAGTATAAAGCCAATATTAGCTACGAGCAGGGGTGGCAGTGATGCAAATATTTTAAATAGTAAGGGTCTTCCCACAATTAATCTGGGAACCGGGATGAAAAATGTTCATTCTACATCTGAAAAAGTTAAGATAGAAAGTTTATATAAGTTGATTGATTATGTAATGGAGATATTTAAATATGCAGGCTGGTATTCTTAATGTTTGGATTACATATATGTCGGGGACGGGTAAATAAGCTTTTGGAAGAAAGAACAAATATTCAAATACTTATGGTAAAAAGAATGGACTCTTCTCAGGTGGAAAAAGCTATTAATTATCCAGATATGACGGGCAGATTAAAGGGTGAGGAAATAGTATTATTAAATACAACAGCTGTTGATTTGAAACTGGGAACAGGGGGGTATAATTATGTAATTGGAAATGTGAGTACTAAAAAATTTAAAATGAAAAAACAAGGTCATATTATGAAATTGCGCTATACCCCCTGTCAGATTAGGACAGAATGTGTGGAAGAAGTATATCCTAAAAATTGTTTTAACAATTTTAAGCTGGAAAACACCAAGGTATTTTTTATTCCACTTCACAGCCTGCTTTTCCCATTTTGTCTGGTATTAAAAGAATTATACCCACAAAAAAGTATTGTTTATATAATGAGTGAAGGTGGAAGTCTCTCACTTCCTTTGAGTAAAATGGTTTTATTTCTTAAAAAAAAGTCTCTTTTGGATAAAACAATTACCTTTGGACAGGGTTTTGGAGGAGATCTAGAAACAGTAAATATTTTCACTGCCTTGTCTGCCGCCACCAAGATTTTAGAAGCTGATTTGATTGTAATCGGGATGGGACCCGGATTGGCAGGAACAGGTACTGAGCTTGGGTTTAGTGGAACAGAAAATGCCCTTAACAGCTATGCTGTTCATCTGCTGGGAGGTAAAAGTGTGATTATCCCTCGTATTAGTTTTTATGATAGAAGAGAACGGCACAGACCGGTTAGCCACCATACCCTTACTCTTTTAAATTATTTAATTAAGCATGAAGTTGACGTAGTTTTACCAGATAATAATATAATTAAAAAAGAAATTAAAAATAACATGTCTAATTTAATGGTTAAGACTTATTTTTATGCTATAGATGAGGTCTATAATATCTTGAAAAAAAACTCAAAACATCTAGAAAGTATGGGCAGAAAATTTGCTGATGATCCTCTGTTTTTTATAACTGCAGGATTAGCAGTATATCATTATACTACATAAAAAGAGGTGAAATAAATAATGGAAAAATTCTTTGAGAAAACAATTAATAGTAAGATGATCTATCAGGGAAAAATTTTGAATTTGAGAAAAGATAAAGTTCAGTTACCTGATGGAAATAATTCACAAAGGGAAGTAATTGAGCATAGTGGTGGAGTAACTATTTTACCCATAACAGAAGAGGGAAGGATTGTAATGGTAAAACAGTTTAGAAAACCTGCCGGCAAAGTGCTTATGGAATTACCAGCAGGTAAACTTGAAAAAAATGAAACTCCTAAAGATTGTGCCTGGAGAGAACTAAGAGAAGAGACAAGTTTTAGGGCAAAAAAACTTGAAAAGATCTGTAGTTTTTATACCACTCCTGGATATAGTAGTGAAAAACTATATTTATATAAAGCAAGTAAATTATCATTTGATGAAAGTGCAGAACCTGAAGAAGGAGAGTTTATAGAAAGATTTTATTTAGAACCGGAAAAAATTTTGGAATATATTAGATCAGACCTAATTCAGGATGGCAAAACCCTTATAGGTTTATTGTATTTTTTGGGTGTATCAGAAAATGAATAATTATTTTGTTGACTTACATATACATATTGGTGCAGATAATAAGGGACAGCATGTAAAAATAACTGCCTCAAAAAAACTAAATTTTGAAAACATAGCAAAAGAAGCACTGCAAAAAAAAGGCTTGGATATGATAGGTATAATTGATTGCGGTTCTCCCAGAGTTATAAATGATATAGAAAATTTAATAAAAAATAACGAAATGAGAGAATTGAGTGGAGGAGGTATACTTTAAAGGATGAACTAGTTGTTATTCCAGGGATGGAAGTAG